>CADBQJ010000027.1 GCA_902796785.1 Fibrobacter succinogenes | reverse complement strand
TCGGGGCGGCGCCGCGCCACGCCGAGGTTCGAGCAGGGCGCGTCGAGGAGGACGTGCGAGAAGGCGCCCCTGCGGAAGGGCGGGCGCAGACCGTCGGCGACGACCAGCGGGAGCCGGCCTTCCGCGGCCTGCGGGAGCTCGCGCGCCTTCGCCAGTCGGTCGAACGAATTGTCCGCGGCCACGACCGAAACGCCCTCGAACTCGTCGAGGATCAGGGAGCTCTTCCCGCCGGGGGCGGCGCAGAGGTCCAGCACGCGGTCGCCGGGCTTGAGGTCGAGCAGGCGCACCAGGAGATACGAGGCGGGGTCCTGCACGGCCGCGCGCCCCTCGAGGAAGAGCGGATGGCGGAGCAGTCGGCGCAGCGGCCCCTCCACGGCGTAGTAGCGCTCGAAGCGCGACTCCTCGCGGTTCAGCGGCAGCGCGGCCAGCGCCTCCTCGCGCTGTTCGGGAGTCCCGCGCAGGCGGACCCAGTGCACGGGCTGCGCGTTGTCCGCCTTCAGCCGGAGCGCCATCGGCTTGAACCCCATCTGCTCGTTCCACTTCTGCACCAGCCAGCCGGGATGCGAGTAGCGGACGGCCAGGTCGCCGAGGCGGTGCCCGGAGGGGACGTCGAGCTTGCGCCGCGAGGCCTTGCGCAGCACGGCGTTCACGAAGCCCGCGACGCGCTCGCCGCACTCGGTCCGCGCGGCCTCCACCGCGGCGTCCACCACGGCGTGGACCGGCACGCGGTCCATCCACCAGAACTGGTAGAGCGCCTCCAGCAGGATCAGCAGGGGCGTTTCGTCGGGCTTGCGCGAGACGAACTTGTCGAGGTTGTACTGGAGCAGCCGCACGTGGCGGAGCGTGCCGAAGGCGATCTCCAGCGCGAGCGCGCGGTCGCCCTCGTCCATGTCGGGCCATTTCGCGGAGAGCCGCCGGTGCGTCTCCGCGACGAAGCCCTCGCTCCGGCTCCAGGCGCGGAGCGTCTCGAGCGCGAGCAGCCGCGCCTCGAGGCCGACCACGCCGCGGCCGCCGCTCACGCGAGCTTCGGGTTTTCCTTCGTCCTCAGTCCGCACAGAAATTCCTTCGCCAGCATTTCGCGCTTGTCCTGCGGCTGCACGCGCAGCAGCTCAAGCCACCGGTCGCCGCACTTCGCCCAGAGCCTCTTCCCGCCGTCGGTCGCCTCGAGGTCGCCGGGCTCGCCGGCCTTCGCGGGCGCGCCGTCGGAGAGCCGGGTCTCCCAGACCCGGAGCGTGCGGTCGCCCAGCGTGGTCCAGCCGCCCGGCCAGGGCTGCATGCCGCGCACCAGGTCGTGGACCTTCCGCGCGGGCGCCGTCCAGTCGATGCGCCCGTCCTCCTTGCGCAGCTTGGGGGCCTTCGTCGCCAGGGAGTGGTCCTGCTCCAGCGGGGGCTCGCCGCGCTCCAGCGCCGAGATCGCCGCGGCCAGCGCCGGGCGCCCCGCCTCGAGCATGCGGTCGAACAGCTCCGTCGCCGTCTCGTTCTCGCCGATCGGGAGCTCCACGCGGCCCACCACCGGGCCGTGGTCCATCTTCGGGTCGAGCCGGAAGAGCGTGACGCCCGAGACCTTCTCGCCGTTGACCACCGCCCACTGCACGGGCGCGGCGCCGCGGTAGCGCGGGAGGAGCGAGCCGTGGAGGTTCAGGCTGCCCAGCGGCGGAATCTCCAGCACGGCGCGCGGGAGGATCGAGAAGGCGATCACGACGAAGAGGTCCGCGCCGGCCTCGCGCAGCGCGTCGAGGAACGCGGGGTCGCCGAGCGACTCCGGCTGGAGGACGGGCAGGCCCAGCTCCAGCGCGGTCCGCTTGACCGGAGGCGCCTGCAGCTGCCGCCCGCGTCCGGCGGGGCGGTCGGGCTGCGTGACCGCGCCGACGACCTCGTGCGGCGTCTCCTCGACGAGAAAGCGGAGAAAGCTCGCGGAGAATTCGGGCGTGCCGAAGAAGAGGATCCGCATCAGTCGCGAATCTCCCCGACGATCCGCTCCAGCTCGCCCTGCGCCGCCTCGAACGCGTCGACCACGTCGGGGTCGAAGTGCGTCCCGCGCTCGGCCAGCACCGTGCGCACGGCGTCCTTGTGGGGGATCGGCTCCTTGTAGGGGCGGCGGCTCACCAGCGCGTCGTAGACGTCCGCCACGGCGACGATGCGCGCGGAGAGCGGGATCTGCTCGCCCGAGTACGGCGAGCCCACGCCGGTCTGGACGAAGAAGGAGTTCTTGCCGCCGCCGTGGCTCAGCACGTTCGGGTAGCCGGTGCCGTCCCAGCGCTGGTGGTGGTGGTAGGCGATCTCGCGGGCCAGCTCGTAGTAGCTGCGGAAGGGAAGCGCGCGCTGCAGCTCGGAGATGATGTCGCCGCCGATGATGGTGTGCATCTTCATCGCGTCGAACTCGGCCGCGGTCAGGCTCCCCTTCTTGCGGAGGATCTCGTCGGAGATGCCCACGCGCCCGATGTCGTGGAGCGCGGAGGCCACCACGAGGTCGGCGATGTACGACTCCGTCACGTAGCTGCTGTACTTGGGGTTGCGGGCGAGGGCGCGCGCGATCGCCTCGGTCATCAGCCCCACGCGGCGCAGGTGCAGCGAGGTGCTTTCGTCGCGGGCGGCGGTCACCCGCGTCAGCCCGAGCACGCCGGCCTTCTGCGCCAGGCGGTTGTCCTTGCGGGCGGCCTCGAGCCGCCGGTCCGCGCGCTCGCGCTGGCGCGCCATGCCGCCGGAGAGGAGGTGGGCGCCGATCGCGCAGAGCGGGAGCAGCAGCCCGAAGAAGAGGATCTCGCGGGGAAGGTCGGCGCAGAAGGAGATGGACGCGACCGCGCGGAAGACCAGCAGGTAGAGCCCGAGGACGACCAGCCAGACCAGGAGGCCGACCGTCGCGGAGTGCTCGCCGACGAAGGAGCGGCCGGAATCGGCGGAGCGAAGCTTGGAGTTTTGCGGATTTTCCGGCATCATCGGCCTCCGGGAAGGGGAGCGGGCTCTTCTCCCAAATCTAAATCCGCAAGCCGGCCGGAAAAAAGAAGGATCCGCCGAAAGCGGATCCTTCGAAGCTGCCCCACCTGGGCTCGAACCAGGGACAACGCGGTTAACAGCCGCGTGCTCTACCAACTGAGCTATAGGGCACCGTTGCGGGACAAATATAGCACACGGACCGCGGATCTGCAAGACCCGCTCAGGGGGCGGTTTCGCCGTTTTCGGCCCGTTTCGCCCTCTTTTCGCGCGCGGTCGCCCCGAAGACGTTCCAGTTGGTCCTCTTGAAGACCCTTCCGAACTTCATGCTGCGCTCCCCGCCGTTCCCCGCCAGCAGGTCGACCGCCTTGCGCAGGTCGTCGTTCAGCGAGGCCAGGGCGTCGTAGAGCTCGCGGCTTTCCGCCAGGCGTTTCCAGGCCCGCGTGCGGGAGAGCGAGTCGAGCCCGGTCATGGCGTTCCCCATCGCGGCGCGCGCGGCGACCACCGTCTTCGCGAGCGAGGCGACCGCCGTCCGGGCCGCCGCGACCGAGGTGTCCAGCGCGGCGTCCAGCTCCCCGGTCTTCTCCGCGGCGCGCGCGGTCAGCCCGTTCGCCTCCTCCAGCCCGCCGCGAAGCAGCGCCCCCTTTTCCGTTATCGCGCGGTCCAGGCCGTCCAGCGCCGTCTGCAGCTCGGAGACCAGCCCGTTGAACCTCGCGGCGAACCCCGGCTCGGAGCCGTTCCCGTTCGCGATCAGCTCGATCGCCGTCTTGGCCGAGTCCAGCGCCGCCGTCGCCTCGGCCACCATGTGCATGGCTTCGGCGATGCCCGGCTCGAATTCGCCCTCCTGCGGGCGGGAGAGGTCGAGCGGCCTCCCCTCGTGCGAGGGGATGATGACGACGTAGCGCTGGCCCATCAGGCTGTAGTTGGAGTTGATGAAGCGCGTCCCCTCGCAGTAGCGCACGGGGGTGTCGAAGTCGATGGTCGCCACGGCGCGGTCGCCGACCAGGCCGGCGGAGCGCACGTGGCCCACGCGGAACCCGCGCTCCATCACGTCGTCCTGCGGCTGGAGCGAGCCCAGGTCGGAGAAGACCACCTCGACCGTCTGCGCGCCGCGCCCGTTGGCCAGGTACATCTTCCAGGCCACCAGCGTGCAGAGCAGCATCGCCGCCAGGATGGTGAGATAGCCGATGGCCTTGTCCGGAAGCCTGCGCATGGGGGGAAAGGTAGAAACACGCCGGGCCCTTCATTTCGTACTTTTGGGGCAACAGCGAGGCCCGCCATGATCATGCCCGAAATCCCCTCCGAAAGGCTCTACGCCCCCCGCCGCCGCAAGACCGTCCCCGTCTCCTTCGGGAGCGCGACGATCGGCGGGGACGCGCCGGTCCTGGTGCAGTCGATGACCACCACCAACGCCCGCGACGTCGACGCGACGGTCGCCCAGACGCTGGAGCTCGCCGCGGCGGGCTGCCGCCTGGTCCGCATCACCGCCCCCACCGAGGCGAGCGCGGCCGCGCTGAAGGACGTGGTGGCCAGGGTGCGCGCCGCCGGGTGCGACGTCGCCATCTCCGCCGACATCCACTTCCAGCCCCGCGCCGCCTACGAGGCGGTCAAGTGGGTCGACAAGGTGCGGATCAACCCCGGCAACTTCGTCGACCGCGGCATCCAGAGCAAGGCCGAGTGGGACGACGTCTCCTGGGCCGAGGCGGTGGCCCGCGTCGAGGAGTCGTTCGGCGCGCTGGTCGAGATGGCCAAGGAGCGCGGCGTCGCGATCCGCATCGGCACGAACCACGGGTCGCTCTCGCAGCGCATGGTCTGGAAATACGGCGACACCGTCGAGGGGATGGTGGAGTCCGCGCTGGAATACCTCCGCGTCTGCGAGGCGCACGATTTCCACAATGTCGTCTTCTCGATGAAGGCCTCCAACCCGAAGGTGGTGGTGGAGGCCTACCGGCTGCTGGCCGCGCGGCTCGACTCCGAGTTCCGCCCCTACCCGCTCCACGTGGGCGTGACCGAGGCGGGCGAGGGCGAGGACGGCCGCCTGAAGAGCTCCGTCGGCATCGGCGCCCTCCTGCTCGACGGGCTGGGCGACACCGTGCGCGTCAGCCTGACCGAGCCGGCCGTGGCCGAAGTGCCCGTGGCGCGCGAACTGGTCGCGCTCGCCGACGTGGCCGGCCAGGGCGACGTCCGGTTCCCCGCCGCCGCCCACGGCTGGAACCCCTGCGTCTACGCCCGCCGCCCCGCCGCGCGGGTCGCCGTCGGCTCCGTGGCCGTCGGCGGGGACGAACCCCCGCGCGTCGGCCTCGATTCCGCGCTCGCCGCCCGGGGCGGCTCGGGCGCCGAATGGGTCTCCGGCCGCGACACCGCGGTCGTCCGGGCCTCCGCGCTCGCCTCCGGGCTTCCGGAAGGCGACCTCCCGCTCGAAATCCGCGTCTCCGCCCCCGAGGAGCTGCCCGGCGCGCTCCGGGCCCTGGAAGGGAGCTCCCGCGCGGTCCTCTGGGCCTGGGACGGCGCCCCCGGCGGCGAAGTGCCCGGCAACCGCTGGCTTTGCGCCGCGCTCGGCGAGGCGGGCCGGAACGACCCGATCGTCCTCCGGATCTCCGTCGCCGCGGGGAACGCGGGCCGGATGTCCGCCGGCGCCCGCCTGGGCTCGCTGCTGGTCGACGGCATCGGCGACCTCGTCTGCGCGGACGCCGCCGGCGACCCCGACGCGTCGGTCAAGCTGGGCTTCGATCTCCTCCAGGCCTCCGGCCGGCGCCGCACGCGCGCCGAGTTCGTCAGCTGCCCCGGCTGCGGCCGCACGCTCTACGACCTGGTCTCGGTCACCGAGAAGATCAAGTCCCGCACCGCGCACCTCGACGACGTGGCGATCGGCATCATGGGCTGCATCGTCAACGGCCCCGGCGAGATGGCCGACGCCGACTTCGGCTACGTGGGCGGCGCCCCGGGCAAGATCGACCTCTACGTCAAGAAGGAGTGCGTCCGCAAGGGGATCCCCTCCGACCGCGCGGTCGACGAGCTCGTCGAGCTGATCAAGGCCAACGGCCGGTGGAAGGAGCCCTGAATTAGGGATTAGCGAT
>CADBQJ010000026.1 GCA_902796785.1 Fibrobacter succinogenes | reverse complement strand
TTGGGCGAAAGGTCGACGCCGAAGTGGACCGCGGCCTGGCGCCGGGGCGGTTCCAGCGGGCGGAGGAGCTCCTCGCCGCTTTCGAATTCGCCGTAGTGCGCGAAGAGCGGCGCCGCCGCGAGGAGAAGCGGAAGCGCGGCGCGGAAAAGGCGGTTCAAGGGGTCTCCCCGTCGAGGAGATCGGAGAGCGTGGCGCAGTCGGTCTGCGCCAGGCAGGCGTAGAGCTCGGCCAGCATGGCGCGCGGCGCGAACCAGCGGTAGGAGAGCGCCGAGTAGATCTGCACCGCGTCGGCCCCCATGCGCAGCAGGTCGAAGACCTTGGCGCCGTGGTCGATGCCGCCGACGGCCATGACGCTCTTGTCGGGGAGCCTGTTCTTGATGTACTCCACCGCGCGGAAGGTGTTCACGTAGAGCGGGCGACCCGAGACGCCGCCCAGGTCGCCGTCGGCGCGCACGGGCTGCAGCCGGTCGGGCGAGTTCTTCATCTCGAGGAACTCGGAGCGGGCGCCGGGGAAGGTGTTGAAGAGCACCAGCCCGTTGACGTGGTGCTGCTCGACCAGTTCGAGGAGCGCCTGCAGCTGGTTCTCGCCGATGTCGGGGCTGAGCTTGGCGTAGACCGCCTTGCGCACCGGGATGCTGCTGCGGATCCGCATGATGCTCTCGAGCAGCCGGTCGAGGTACTTCAGCTGGGCGTCGATGCGGCGGAAGCCGGTGTTGGGGCAGGAGAGGTTGATCTCCACGTATTCGGCGACGTTGTAGGCCTTGCGGAAGGTGTAGAGGACGTCCTCGAGGCGTTCCTCCTCGTCATCCAGCCCGGGGGTTTCGGCGATGGAGAGCCCCACGGCCAGCCCGCGCTTGCGCGCCCGGCCGAACTGCTCGTCGACCCTTCTGGCGACGACGTCGATCCCCTCGTTGTTGAGCCCCATGGAGTTCTGGATGGCGCGGTCGGCCGTCAGCATCCGGATGCGCGGCCGGAAGGAGTTGCCCTCGCGCGGCACGCGGGTCGCGGTCCCCACGGAGACCCCGCCGAAGCCCAGCCCGGCGAAGTCGGCCAGCCGGACCCCCTCCTTGTTGCCGCCCGCCGCCAGGACGATCGGCGACCCGAGGTAGAGCGGGTTGCTCTTGTCGGAGAAGCGGATCACCCGCTGCAGCGGCTTCTTGGAGCGCATGCCGTAGGGAATCTTCAGCGAGGGCTTGAAGGGGATGAACCGCGACCAGCGGGCGAAATTGGCCAGCTGGTTGTGGCGCGCCTCCGGAGAGGGGACGAGGAGCTTGATCAGCGCCAGCGCCCGGTCGCCCGCCGAAAGGGCGTAGTCGTGGTCCTTGAAGGGGATTTCCTCGGGCGTCCGCATGCCGGAAATTTAGCATATGCGGAGGATTGGGGCGGGAACGGGGAATTGCCTATTTTTGCGGACATGGTGAACGTGACGAAGGTCCTCGAGACCCCCAACCCCAAGGCCCGGAGGTTCCGGCTCGACCTTCCCGTCGCCGGCCGTTCGCCCGTCTCGGTCCGGGACGCCGCGCACGCGGAGGGGATCCCCGCCGCGAAGGCGCTCTTCTCCACCGGCTTCGTCTCCTCGCTCTTCCTCCTGGAGAACAGCGCCGTGGTCACCCTCGTCCCCGAGGGCGACTGGGAGGAGCTGCTGCCCGAGATCACGATGACCCTCGAGGAGCACCTGACCCCCTGGTCGGGGGCTCGCGAGGCCGCCGAGGCCGCGGACGAGCCCGCCCCGCCCGCGAACTTCTTCGCCCTCCCCTTTCCCGAACAGCTGCGCCTGATCGAGCGGACGCTCGACCTGAAGGTCCGCCCGGGCCTCGCGGCCGACGGCGGCGGCGCGGAAATGACCGGCCTGGAGGGCAAAACGGTCTACATTCACTACACAGGCGCCTGCGGGAACTGCCCGAGCGCCGGAAGCACGACGCTCGACTTCCTCAGGGACGCCCTCCACGCCGGCGTCTCGCCCGAACTGGAAGTCGAGCTCTCCTAGGAGAACGAAAGATGGAACCCTTCCGCAGAGCATTCGTCCGATTCCTCCTGGAATGCGACGCCCTCCGCTTCGGCGACTTCACCACGAAGAGCGGCCGCAAGAGCCCCTACTTCATCAACACCGGCATGATCCGCACCGGGGCGCAGCTGGCGCGGATGGGCGAATTCTACGCGCACGCCATCGAACACCACTTCGGCGGCTCGATCGACAACCTCTACGGCCCGGCCTACAAGGGCATCCCCCTCGCCGTCGCCTCGGCCGCGGCCCTCCACCGGCTCTACAACCGCGACCTCGGCGTCTCCTTCAACCGCAAGGAGGCCAAGGACCACGGCGAAGGCGGCCTGATCGTCGGCCAGCCCTACGACAAGCCCTCCCGCGTGCTGATCGTGGAGGACGTGATCACCGCCGGCACCTCCGTCCGCGAGACGATGGAGCTGATGAAGAACTACCCCAACGCGAAGATCGAGGGGCTGATCGTCTCGGTCGACCGCATGGAGAAGGTGGGCGACGAAAACCTCTCCGCGCTGGAGCAGGTCCGCCGCGAGCACGGCGTCAAGACCGTCTCGATCATCACCATCGACGACCTGATGGGGGCGCTCGTCGACCGCTCCATCACCTCGCTCTTCCCCATCGCCCCCGACCAGCTCGACCGGATGAAGGCCTACCGCGAACGTTACGGCGCCACGGGCGCGGGAGAGGCATGAGGTCCCGGCGGGGGCTCCTCGCGGGCCTCGCGCTCGCGCTGCTCGTCCCGCTCGCGGGATGCGCGGAGAAGCAGGCCGCGCTCTGGCGCGCCAACCCCGCCTTCGCCGATCTGCCGACCGGCTCCCTCGCGGTCACGAAGCTCGTCCCCGAGGAGTTCGTCCTCGTCGGGCGCGACGTCTTCGTCGAGGACCTGAAGATCTACAGCGAGGACGTCCACCCCGTGCTGCTGGCCCGGAGCGACTCGATCTTCGACGCCTGGGCGCGCGACGCGCTCGGAAGCGAGCTCCGGCTCGGGAACCCCGACTCGCTGGGCTTCGCGCCGCGCGAGAACCACCAGGTGGACGGGACCGTCTTCGTGCCCGTCCGCTGGCCCTGGCAGGGCGACCTCCAGCGCGCCGGCGACGCCGAGCCCGACCTGGTGCTGATCCTGGGCGAGCTGACGGTGGGATTCGACCTGCGGGCCCGCTCCCTCTACGACTACACCCTCGCCAACAGCTATTCCGAGCCCGGCGAAAAGCCCGCCGCGCTCGACGCCGCGCTCGTCTGGACGCTCTGGGACAACAGGCTGCAGCAGTACCGCGCCTACGGCATCGCGCAGGCCGAGCGCCCGCTCGTCCGGCCGCTCACGCTCCAGGCCCTCGACGAGCTCTACGCCCAGCTCCTGATCGACCTCCAGCGCCGCACGCGCCTCTACCGGGAGGTCGCGCGATGAGGCGGATCCTCCCCTTCCTGCTGCTCTTCGCCGCGGTTCCGCTCCTGGCCAAGGAGGCGCCGCTGACGCTCTACCGCGACGCCCGCTTCGAGATCGTCCCCAACGGCGACCCCTGGGCCCCGGCGCCCGATTCGCTCTGCGCCGAGCTGCGCACGGTCAACCCCGAGCTGGGCCGCCCGCGCTGCGCCGTCGCCGGCTCGCTGGAGCGCAACGACGCCTTCCGCAAGTACGCCGCCTGGCTGACCGCCAACCTCCGCGGGAACGCCGCCTCCGAAGACCTGGAGGCGCGCCACCCCGAGGTCCGCAAGATCCTCGAGGACCGCCGCGACGACTACCTCCTCCTCTTCAAGAGGAGCGGGAACGAAAGCTGGGTGGTGGTCTTCCACGACGGCAAACGCGGCCCCTCGCGGCTGGTCCGCTCGAACGACAAGGGCTCCCTCGACCGGATCGCCGACCTCTTCTCGGGCCCCGCGGTCCCCATCCCGACCGAGAAGGAGCGCGAGGAGGCCATGAAGGAGCCGATCGCCTTCTACCGCGACCAGACCCCGGTCGACTTCGCGCTGACCGTCGGCGCGGGCGGAATCTGGGGCGTCGGCGGCCACCGCGGCGCGCGGATCGACCACTACACGCACAACACCGACTCCGCCTCGGCCTGGGACTGGCTGCACCACGCCTCCCCCGCCCTCTACGTGGAATACGGCGTCACCTACGCCCGGTTCGTCGGCATCGGCGCCTTCCTCGAATGGTCGCGCTTCGGCATGAAGTACGACGAGGCGACCAACCCCGGCATCGAGGAGTGGACGGTGGACCGCTTCGAGTTCGGCGTGCGGACCCACCTCGGCTACACCTGGCTGCTGACCGAAAAGCTGGAGATCAACCCCTACCTCCTGCTGGGGTTCCACTTCACCGCCTACAACGACCACGTGGAGTGGGAGTCCGGGGCCAAGCGGCCGATGGACGGCGTCTTCGAGCTGGTCGCGGTCAAGGGCGGGTCGGTCGGCGCCGGCTGCGCGCTGATGCACGGCGGCAAGTGGGCGCTGCGCGTGGAGACCGGCCTCTCCAACCGCTCGCGCAAGAGCCGCGACAACCCGGTGGACGGCGGCGCGCTGCAGGACCGCCCCGCCGAATCCACCTTCGAGCTCTTCCTCCGCGGCGGGCTCTCCTGGAACATGAGGAAATGGCGGTGATCCCCGAAAACGCCCTCCCCCGCGCCCTCGGCGCCGCCGCGCTGGTCGCCGCGCTGGTCGCGGGCGGGACGATGGTCCGCTCCTGGCTGGGCGCCGCCCCCGAACCGTCCGACGGCGGCCGCTTCGCCGTCAACCTCCTCGACGAGGAGGAGTGGCTCGCGGTGAAGGTCGACGGGGTCAAGCTCCGCGACGGCCTGCCGATCGCCGAACTCGCCCCGGGGCACCACCGCATGCGGGCCAAGTCGCCCGAGACGAAGCGGTGGCGCTGCCTGCGGTTCTTCGTGGGCGACGAGGGCGAGGTGATCTGGTTCCGCGAGCGGTCCGACGACCCCTGCACGGCCGACTTCACCCCGGCGCTGCGCCTGCCCGAGAAAAAGGAAGGCGGCGAGGGGTGCTCCCTTCCGCCGCCGGAACCGTAGGCCGGAATCCGGGCCCGGTCAGGGCTCGTCGGCCTTCTTCGAGATGGTCTCGATCAGCCCGTCCAGGTCCTTCTCCTTGAGGATCTTGGCGAACTGGTCGCGGTAGTTGCGCATGGTGCTCAGGTCGTCGATGACGAAGTCCCAGGCGCGCCACTGCCCGTTTTCGAGCTTGAGCTTGTAGACCACCACCGACATGTTCCCCTTGTTCCACATCTTCACCGTCACCTCGCCCTTGTCGCCGTTGATCTTGGCGGGTTCGTAGCGCGAGCTGTCGGATTCGTAGGAGTCGAGCTGCTTGACGGAGTTGTTCTCCACCATGCGGCGGAACTCGTCGACGAACTTCTTCTGCTGCTCGGGCGAGGCCCCCTTCCAGGTGGCGCTCGGGAGCGCGCGCCGGCCGAGCTCCTTGAAGTCGAAGACGGAGTTGATCAGCGTCTTGATCTTCTCGCGGCGCTCGGGCGTGGCCGCCTTCTTCTGCTGCTTGAGCAGCCCGCGGAGCTCGGTGTCCTTGGCGCGGATCAGCCCCACGGGATCGGGGGCGGCGTCGGCGAGGGCGACGATCGAGGCCAGCGCGACGCAGAGGAGGGTCTTTCGGAACATGGATGCTCCTTTTTATCGGGTTTTGCCTTCGCCGACGGAGCCGTAGTCCCGGAAGGGGACGCCGGCGGCGGCCATCAGCCTGGCGTAGGAACAGTTGTACTGGTAGACCGCCTTGGCCCAGGTCTGCCGCATCTTCACCCAGTTGGTGAAGGCCTTGACGAGCAGGCCGCCTTCGGAGGGGTCGATGTCGTAGCGCATGGCGGCGCCCTTCAGCCAGGAGTCGGAGAGGCGCAGCGCCTCGGCGGCGCTTTCGGCCGTCTGCTTCTGCGACTCCACGGTCGCGTACTGGGTGCGCAGCAGGGTCTCCAGACCGTCCTTGGCGTAGGCGGCCTTGCGGCGGAGGCTCTGGAGCTCCCACTTCTGGCGCTTCAGCTTGTCCGCGCCGCTCCAGAAGTTGAGCCGGACGCGCATGGCGATCCCCAGCGCGCCGTCGAGGTCGTCGGTCTGGTCGCGGCTGAACCGGTCGTTCCCCTCGCGCGACCAGAGCGTGGAGTACTGCACGCGGCCGAAGAGGAAGAATTCGGGCCCGAGGTTGGCCGCCTCGAGGTCCACCTGCCTCTGCCGCGCCTCCAGGCCGTATTCCAGCTGGCGCCAGTCGGGGTGGGCCTCCGCCATGCGGCCGATCAGCGCCTCCACGGGCGGAAGGGGCTCGGGGCGCATGGCCAGCTGCGTGTCGGCGACGGCGAAGTCGCGTCCCAGCGAGTCGCCCAGGGCGAAGCGGAGCCCGCGCTCGGCGTTCTGGAGCCCTTCGGCGGCCTGGTACTCCCCTTCGCGCAGGGAGTGCAGGTTGGTCTTCAGCTCGAGCAGGTCCAGCTGCGAAACGGACTCGTCGCCCTCGTCGAGCATCTCCTCCACCTTGTCGAGGAGCTTGTCGAACTGGCGTCTCGCCTCCTTCAGCAGGTTCTGCATGTCGAGCGCGTAGAGCCGGCCGTACCAGTAGGACTGCAGCTCGGCCTCGCGCTCGAACTCGGACTTGCGGATCTTCCACTCCTCCACCCGCTCGCCGGCCTCGAGGGCCCGCTGCCCCAGCCGCAGCCGCCCGACGTTGAGGGGCTGGGCCAGCTCCAGTTCCGAGGCGAACATGGGGGCGTAGGTGGTGAAGTCGTATTCGTCGCCGTGCTGCTTGATGGCGCCGTTCGCGTCGGTGTAGTAGTCGCCTTCGCGCACGCCCGGGTAGGGGCCGAAGCCCATCGTCAGCTGGAACTTGGGGAGGATGGCCTTGTGGACCAGCTCGTCCTTCTTGATCTGGGTCAGCTCGCGGCGGTAGCGGGTCTCGGCCAGCGTGGGGTCGTTGTCCGACGCCGCCTGGAGATACTCGCCGAGCGTGAGCGGAGCCGAGAAGAGCTCCGTTCCCAGGATCGACAGCGCGGCCAAGCCGAGCGCGATTTTGCGCGTCATGCCCACTTGGAGCTAAAATAACTAATTGAACGCCCCGCGGCGCGATTATTCCTCGTCGAACGGGTCTTCGCCGAAGCGCTGGACGAGGCCGCGGTAGTTGCTGAGGACGCGGTTGTAGTACCGGCGGGGAAGGCGGCGGTGGCCGGCGAGCGCCGACTCGAGCGCGCCCGGGCCCATGTTGTAGGCGATCAGCCCCTTTTCGAGCGATCCGTAGCGGTTGACCATCTGCAGCAGGTAGGCGGTGCCGTAGAGGAGGTTGACGTCGGGTCGCAGCAGGTCCCACTCGCGCCGGACGGGGTTGCGGATGCTGCGGCCGACGATGCGGGCCGTCTCGTACTTGATCTGCATGAGCCCCACCGCCCCGCTGACGTTGCCGGAGCGGAACTTCCCCTGCGCGGCGGGGTTGCCCCGGCTCTCCACGCTGACCACCGCCAGGATCAGCAGCGGGTCGAACCCCACGGAGCGCGACATGCCGTAGAGCATGCGCGAGGTCTGGATCAGGTCGTCGCCGCGCAGCCGGCTCTGCGAGAGGAAGTCGAGCGCCGAGACGATGCGCCCGAACTGCCTCCACTGCCGCAGCTCGCCGGAGAGCCGCTGGAGCTCGGTCTGCCGCGACAGCTGCGCGGCGGCCAGGTCGTCGAGGAGGAAGGAGTTGCGCGCCCCGCGGGCCACCAGCGACCCCACGAGGAGGGTGAGCGCGACGAGGAGGACGACCAGCTGGAGCGTCCCCAGCCGGATGGTGCGCGGAACGCGGCGGAGAACGGGGAGCCTCATTTCGCCCCCTTCGCCTCCGTCTCCTGCAGGCGGCGGAGCGAATCGGCCGCCTCCTTGCGGCGGAACCGTTCCTCCAGGTGGTCGATCCAGTCGCCCGAGAAGCTGTAGTCGGCGTTCATCAGCGAGTCGGAGACCAGGCCGAGCGCGTTGAGGGGGGCCAGCTTGCGGTGGAGCTCCTCGAGCTCGTTCTCCATGGCCGCGCGCTCGGTCTCGTAGCGCGAGAGGAGCTCCTGCTGGCGCGCGATGCGCTCGGACTGCGCGCTGACGAAGCTCCAGAGCGTGACGATCCAGCCGCCGAGGATCAGGACGACGACGAGCGCCATCCCCAGCGAAAGGCGCACCCCGGTCTTTTTCGAATAGGTGACGCCGCCCCGCTTGAGCGTCTCCACCAGCCCGGTCCGGCGGAACTTGGAGCGGCTGGGGAAGATCTCGAGGATGTTGCGCACCGAGGCGAAGTAGGCCAGCACGTCGTGGCGCCGCGCGATCAGGGCGACGCGCCCGCCGCGGCCACGCATGTCGTTGAGGACCTCGAGGAAGAACTCCCTGATCTCGGGGCCGCGGATCTCCGCCTCCTGGAGGTCGAAGAGGAGGACCTTGCAGCCGTCCTCCACGAGGGCGCGGATGCGGCTGCGCAGCTCGTCGAGCGAGTCGGCGCGCAGGATGCCCGAAAGGACCAGCACCGTCGTGCCGCCGTCGGAGTGCTCCATCCCGATGCCGAGCGCGTTCTTCATCTAGAGCAGCCCCGTTTTCTTCACCCGGATCGCGCTGGTCGCCACCGTCTTCCCCTGCCCCATCAGCTCGAGGTCCCAGATGGCGAAGAGCTTGAGGCACTGCACGCGCGAGTTCTCGCCCGCCGGGGTCGACATGGGGAAGGCCAGGAGACGGCAGGGCTTGACGAAGCTCCAGACCACGCGGCTCTTCTCGTCGAGGTCGGCGTACTCCACCCACTCCACGTCGTCGACGAGCGAGGCGCCGTCGAGCGGCAGCTTCCGCTTCCCGGAGACGGAGAGCTCCTGCCGTTCGGGCGCCCACCTGGAGAAGGAGAAGTTCATCTCGGTCGCCAGGCAGCCCTGGAGCAGGTAGAAGTCGGGGTTGGTCACCTGCACGGCAATCGCCAGC
>CADBQJ010000025.1 GCA_902796785.1 Fibrobacter succinogenes | reverse complement strand
GATGCCGCTGACCGGCGGCCACGACGGGCCCGAAAGCGTCCTCTGGCGCGGAATCGTCGAGGCCCTCTCCTCGCGGGGATTCCGCCGTCTCCATTTCACGGAACAGTTCCCGCCGATGAACGGCTTCAAGGGCCATCCGCTTCCGGAAGCGCACCGCGAAATGGCGCGTTTCCTCTGCGCGGAGATTCGGCGCCTGAACCTTCTTCCGACGCCCTGAAAGACGGGAAGGGCTACTCTCCCCCCGGCACCCGCCACAGCGCCATGTCGTGCGCGCCCGACGACCGTTCGAGGTGCAGCGCGTAAAAGCCCGTGGCCTCGGGCATCCGCACCTCGCTCCCCCGCCCGGAGCCCATCACCCGCCCCGCCGCGTCCCGCAGCTCCCAGCGGGCCGAGCCGCCCGGAATGCGGAAGAGGTCGCCCGCCAGGGCGCCGCCGGGCAGCCGGGACGCGACCGTCCGCCTTTCCGCGACGGAGGCGAAATTCCGCAGGTAGTAGTCGCGGTAATCGGCGTAGAACCGGGCCACGGCAGCCGAGTCCATCCCGAGGGAGGCCGCCTGCATGGTGTCGATGTAGTGGTAGGAGAAGGCCACCAGCTTCTCCGCGTAGGGGGCGAAGGCGTCCATCTGCAGTCGCACCTTCTCCAGCGTCGACGGCACCATCCGCGGTCCCGTGCCATGGTAGATCTCCACGTTCCCCCAGCAGGTGGTCGTTCCGGAATTGTCGCAGGCCCGCTTGATCTCCCGTTCGTAGCCCGAAACGCCGTCGTAGTCCTCGGTGAGGGAGTCGGGGTTGGCGCCGACGCCGTCCTGAAGGTACATCAGGTCGATTCCCGTGGCGGCCAGCACGTCCTCCCACCAGTCGCCGTAGCCCTCCGGCGAGGGGTTTTCCCGGGGATAGGGAAGCATGGAGCCCACGTAGGGGCTGATCGCCAGGGTGAACTTCTCCCCGCAGGCGTGCGCCGCCTCGACGACGGGACGGATCATGTCGATCACGTAGTGCTTCGAGGAGTCCTGGATCATCGCCTGGGTGTAGGCGATTTCCGGGACGAAGTAGAACCCGGCCAGCGCCTCGTGGTCGCCGTAGAGGTCGCACAGCTCGTTCAGCACCTGCACGCTCCGGAGCTTGTGGTATTCGTAGGCGTTCCGGGCCCTGCTCCAATAGGAGGAGCCGTAGTCGATCTTGCCGCTGTAGGTCACCGTGTCCAGCAGACGGTAGTCCATCACGCTCCACCAGTCGGTCGCCGACGTCTCCTGCGCGTCGAGGTAGAGCCCCAGGTAGACCTTCATCCCGTTGTTCTTCGCCGCCTCCAGGATGTAGTCCACGGGCTGCTTTCCGCCTTGCTTCGGGGCGCCCGCGTAGTCCAGGTTGGCCATGTAGCTCCGCTGGTGGATTCCCATGATCACCGAGTCGCCCTTGGGCTGGTACCAGGCGTAGTCGGCGTCGACCACGCTGTCGCCGGGAGGAAGGACCCAGTTCTGGTTGTCGCGCGTGATGGTGGATTGGACGATGACGAATTCGGCCCCCACGTCGGCCAGCCCCTTCAGCCACCTGTCGTAATAGGCCTGGTCGGCGAACATGACGCCGTTCGTGACCCCGTAGCCGATCCAGAGCTGGAGGAAATAGCCGCTGAAGAACTTGGGGGCGTCGCCCAAGGCGGACGAGGCCAAGAGCGCGACGGACAACGCGAACGCGGGAAGGCGCATGGGAACCTCCTTTCGATCGGGCTAGTCGAAGAAATTGTCGAAATTCTCCCCGCTCTCCCCGGTTTCCTCGTCCGGATCCTCCCCTTCGGCCTCCTCGGCCCCCTCTTCGTCCGAAACGTCCGAGTCGTCGACGACCGCGTCCTCGGGGTCGATCGCCCCGGACCCGTCGTCCGCCGTCTCCCCGAACCCGTCGGGCACTCCGGTCAGTTCCCCCGGCGCGGAATCCGCCTCGTCGTCCGGATCCGCCGTTCCGACGGCCCGGTCGACGGGCGCCCCGGTCCCGTCCGTTTCGCCCTCCTCCGGCTCGGCGACCGCGCCCTCTTCGGCGGGTTCGCCGGAGGCGGGCTCGTCGTCGGGCACGAGTCCCAGCGCGGAGGGCATGGTGGCCAGGGTGCCGCCCGCGAGCACGTGGTCCAGGTCGACCTCGCGCACCGCGCCCCCTTCCGAAACGCGCTTGGTCAGCTCGTCCAGGATGCCGTCGATCCCCAGCTTGTCGCCCATCTCGGCCACGTGGCGGCGGATGTAGTCGACCAGCCCCTCCTTGAGCGGGGCGTCGTAGGTCGGGGCCTCCACGTGCGCGGAGGAGGAGATCTCGTCGTAGTACTCGTCGTTGTCGCGCTTGCGGTAGCTCCAGAGCAGGCTCTGCAGGTTGACCTGCCGCAGCACCACGTCCTCGGTCTTCACCATGTCGAGCAGGGCCTGGAAGGTGGTCGTGCTCACCAGCGGCGTGGGGTCGGCCCCCACCAGGTCGTCGAAGGCGGCGCGCCCCCGGCGGTGGAGGAGGTTGCTGACGTTCTGCTTGGCGTCCTCGAGCGGATAGTAGTCGAGGTCGATGGTGTGCACCGGCCCGCCGCCGTCCGCGGAGGAGGCGCGCATCGCGCGGTAATAGGCGTCGTAGAGCTGGAAGATCCCGGCTTCCTTGCACGAAATCTCCTCGTCGGAGCGGCCGAAGTTCTCGGGGCGGCCGCGCCCGAAGGTCCGGCGCTCGACCGTCTCGAAGTCCCTGAGCCCGCCGGCCATCTCCTTGTAGGCCTTGTAGGCCTCGATCTCGCGGAAGAACTGCTCGCGGTCCTCGTCGAACTGGAAGATCTCCTCGTCGGAGCGCGCTTCGCCGATGTTCAGCTCGCGCGCCTTCAGCTCCATCAGCCGGGTGGCCAGGTCGAGGAACTCGCTCGCCTCGTTCAGGTCCACCTCGCCGATTCCCAGCTCCTCCAGATGGGCGACGTACTGGTCGGCGATTTCGGAGATGCTGATGTCGCGGATGTTCAGGTCTTTTTTGGAAATCGTGTAGAGCAACAGGTCCAGCGGACCCTCGTACGAACGGATGCTCACGCTCCAGGCAGACATACTTCAAATGTAGCTCCGGAACGCGCGAATTTCCTATTTATTGCGCATGACGAAGCCCGTTCGCCCGCTTTCCGCGCTCCTCGCGACGACCCTCGCCGCGGCCCTCTGCGCCGCCGCGTTCGCCGCCCCGTCCGAACCGGGGGCGAAGTGGAAGCCCGTGCAGGCCGACGCCCAGTGGATCTCCTCCCCGAAGGGGAAGGGGGCGGTGGCCGTCCGGTTCGCCGTGGCCCCCGGCTGGGAAATCACCTCCGACTCCCCCATTGACGCCGACGCCTTCCCGTGCGAGCTGACGCTGCGCTCGAAGGGAATCCGCTTCGCGGCCCCCAGGTGGCCCGAACCCTCCCGCACGCCGATCCCCGAACTGGGGTTCGACAAGCTCTGGTTCGGCGGAAAGTTCGAAGCGGTCGTCCCGGCCAAGGCCGTCGGCGCCTACGACACCGCGGCGACGACCGGCGTCTTCCGCTACCAGGCCTGCCAGGGCAAGATGTGCCTCGCCCCGGACTCGGTTTCGGTCGCCTTCTGACCGGTTTTTTCCGGAAAAGTCCCTCGACGGATCAGCGGACCACGGGAGTGGCCGCGTCTTCCACGCGGCGGTCGCTCCAGGAGCGTCCGTCGATCGTGTGGACCCGGCCGTCTTCGGCGGAGCGGGCGGCGGCCGCCTTGCGGCGGGCTTCGCGGTTGGCGGCCTGGCGGTCGGGCAGCGCCACGGAGACGCCCCAGCGGCCGGAGGCGGGAACCTCGTCGGAGTCGGAGATGTTCTTCGCGTCCACGGCGATGAGGGCGTCCTTGCCCGCGCCCAGGTAGGCGCGCAGGTCGGAGCCGGTGGCGTCGATGCCGCGGTCGCGGCGCAGGTCGGCGCAGTGGGCCATCCGCACGTCCAGCTTCACGCGGGTCATCCTGACGGTCAGCGGTTCGCCGTCGCGGACGACCGTCAGCTCGAGCTCGGTGCCCGCTTCGCCCCGCAGCAGCTCCACCGCTTCGTCGAGGGTCAGCCCCTCGAGCGAGAAGCCGTCGGCGTATTCGAGCCGGTCGCCGGGCCGCAGGCCGGCCGATTCGGCGGGCGTGCCGGGGATGACGCCCATCACCTGGGGGAAGCCGTCGGCGCGGAAGAGCTGGATGCCCGTGCCGCCGAACCGTTCGGCGACGGGAGCGGCGAAAAGCGCGCAGGGAAGGATCGCGGTCAGGGCCGCGAGACGAAGGAAACTGAAATCGAAACGACGCATGGCGCCTCCTGTGAATGTCGTCCCTGCTTCTTGAAATCTAAACAATTTTCACGAGTAGCGGGGCAAATCCTGCGCGCGGCGGAACGAAACCCCGCCCTCCCCTTCCGTCCGCTCCCAGAGCAGCAGCGCGTCGCCGTCGGTGGCCAGCACCCGCTTCGGCGCGCATCCGCGCAGATAGCGGGCCAGCTGCGCCTCGACCGCCTCGGGGACCAGCGCGCCAGGGGCCTTGCACTCGGCCAGCAGCCACGGCGTCCGGAGCGTCCCGCCCTCCTTGAAGTTCCAGACCACCAGGTCGGCGCGGCCGGTGGCGTCCAGTCCGAGCGAGCGCAGGTCGACCTCGACCGAGACGTTCCGCTTCGGCACGCCGCACTCCGCGACCAGGAAGGCGGCCAGCTTCTGGCGCACCCGTTCCTCGGGCGTGTCGGGGACCTCCTTCCCGCGGATCGCGCAGCGCAGCAGTCCGCTCAAAGGCGCCCCTTCCGGCGCAGCCGGGCGACGACGATCCCGCCGACGGCCAGGAGGAGGGCGACCGTCCCGCAGGCGATCGTCGCGTTGCGCAGGGCCGCGCCGCCGGCGATGGCGACGTCGACGGTGATGTGGTCCATCCCGTCTCCCGTGGTGGAGGGGACGAGGAAGGGGAAGAGCAGCGAGAAGAAGAGGACCGGGAGCCCGAGCGACGCGACGCGCGCGCAGATTCCCGCGGCGACGTGGCTCGACTGGAGCGAAAGGGTGGAGACGAGCGAAAGCCCCATCACCGTCATCGCGATGCCGGCCCAGACGGGGAGGCGCCCGAAGGCGCCGTCGCCCGGGGGAAGGGCGATGGTCCAGCCCAGGAAGGCCGCGCCGGAGAAGAGGAGAAGCAGCCAGAGGACCGGCTGGACCTTCCGCGCCCGGGCGGCGAAGGGCTCCTCCGCCTCGGGAAGGAGGGCGACCGTCCCGCAGAGCAGCCCGAAGAGGACCGCGCAGCAGCCGCCCAGGAGCGCGTAGGGATGGAGCGCGGCGAGGAGTCCCCCGGCGACGCGCCCCTGGTAGTCCACCGGAAGCCCGCGGAGCAGCGCGGCGGGAATCCAGCCGGCGACGAAGAGGACGGGCAGGGCGCAGAGGCCGCGCGCGACGTCGCACCGGCGGCAGAGCGCCTCGTCGAAGGAGTTCTCGCGGACCAGCGCGCAGACGAGCCGCGCGACCGTCAGGACCGCGAGCAGCACGATCGGGACGCCGAAGACGGCGAAGAGGACGCGCCCGTAGAGCGGGAATCCGAAGGCGACCACGGCCGCGTGGAGCGCCAGCCAGAGCTCGCCGCCGTCGAAAAGCGGCAGCGCGGGGGCGAAGCAGGCGGAGCGGTCCCCATCGTCCCGGGCGAAGAGCGCGAAGACCGACGCGCCGAGGTCGCCGGCCTCCAGCAGGATCCAGCCCGCCAGCGAAACGCCCAGAAGAAGGTAGAGGGTCAGCGCCATGTTCAAACTCTAGCAAAGAGGAGGGAGGAGTTGTGGCCGCCGAACCCGAAACCGTTGGAAAGGACGGTCCGCGCGGCGAGCGCCTCGGCGCGTGGCGGAGCGTAGCGGAGGATTCCCTCGAACTCGGGCCGGTCGAGGTTGACCGAGGGGTGGACCTTCCCGTCGCGCAGCGTGAGCACCGAGACGACCGCCTCGAGCGCGGAGGAGGCGCCGAGGGCGTGGCCGAGCATCGCCTTCGTGGCGTTGAGAACGGGCTGCCGCTCCCCGAAGAGCTCGACGAGGGCGCGTCCCTCCGCCAGGTCCCCCGCGGGCGTGGAGGTGCCGTGCGCGTTCACCACGTCCACGTCGCCGGGCTCCAGGCCCGCGTCGCGCAGCGCGGCGCGCATCGCGCGGAGCGCGCCCGCTCCGTCGGGACGCGGGGCGGCGGGGTGCCAGGCGTCGGCGCTCGCCCCGCAGCCGGCCAGGACCGCGAGCGGGCGCGCTCCCCTGGCCCGGGCGTGGTCGGCGGACTCCAGGCAGAGCGCGGCCGCCCCTTCGCCCAGGAGGAAGCCGTCGCGGGCGCGGTCGAAGGGGCGCGACGCGCGCGCAGGGTCGTCGTTCCGCGCGGAAAGGGCCCGCATCGCGCAGAACCCGGAGAGGGCGACCGGGCTCACCCCCTCTTCGGAGGCGCCCGCGAGCATCACGTCGGCGCGGCCGGCGCGGATCTGGTCGCAGGCGGCCATGATCGCGTGGTTGCCGGAGGCGCAGGCGGAGACCACGCTCCAGTTGGGGCCGCGCCAGCCCGTCCGCAGCGAGATCTCGCCCGAGGCGGAGTTGACGATCGTCCCCGGGATGAAGAATGGCGAAACGCGCGACGGGCCGCGGTCGCGGAGGGCGGCCATGTTCTCCATGAAGAGGTCCATCCCGCCCAGCCCGGAGCCCACCATCGCGCCGGCGCGGTCGGGGTCGACGTCGGAGGGCTTCAGCCCGGCGTTCTCCAGGCACCGGAGCGCCGCCGCCACGCCGTAGCGGACGAAGCGCGGGAGCCGCTTGGTCTCCTTGGGGGAAAAGAGCGCGCCGAGCGGGGCGTCGTCGACCTCCGCGGCGATCCGCACGGGATATTCCGAGGCGTCGAAGCGCGAAACGGGGGCCGCCGCGCTCTCTCCGCGCAGCAGGGCGTTCCAGAGGGTTTCGGGATCGTTTCCCAGCGGCGAGACCACGCCGAGGCCGGTGACCACCACATCCATCTTCATTTTACTAATATAGTGTTTTGACCGCGCCCCTTCGCGGGTTTTGTTCACACCTTCCGCAACGCCATGAACAACGAAAAGAAAACGATCCGGGGCAAGCACCTGGTCTGGATGGACGTCGAGATGAGCGGGCTCGACCCGAAGACCGCCGTGATCCTCGAACTCGCCTGCATCGTCACCGACAACGAACTGAACGTGGTGGCCGAAGCCCCCGTCTACGTCGTCCACCAGCCCCTCTCGCTCCTCGAGGGAATGGACGACTGGAACCGCGAGCACCACACCGCCTCCGGGCTCTGGGACCGCGTCCTCGCCTCCACATCCACCATCGGGCAGATCGACGACGAGCTGGTCCGCTTCCTCTCGCAGTACATGGAGCCGAACACCTCGCCCCTCTGCGGCAACTCCATCGGGCAGGACCGCCGGTTCCTCTTCGAGTATATGCCGAAGCTTTCGGCCTTCCTCCACTACCGCAACGTCGACGTCAGCTCGCTGAAGGAGCTGGCCGCGCGCTGGTACCCCGAGCTGCCCGAGTTCCGCAAGAACAACAACCACCGCGCCCTCGACGACATCCGCGAAAGCATCGAGGAGCTGCGCTGGTACCGCGAGCGGATCATGGTCCGGAGCGCTTCGGCTTGAACCGCCCCGGCTCCCCGTTCGATCCGCCGAGCCCCTCCCTCCCGCTGGGACGGCTTCTGCTGCTGATCCTCCTCGCGCTCCTCTGCGTCAAGGGGTGCGAAAGCCCCGCCGACCGCTCGGCCGACGAGGAGGCCATGCTCGAGGAATCGGGCGAAGCCTCCGGCGACTCGCTCTCCGCGGATACGGCCGGCGAACCGGCGGACGACGCGGCGCTCCACGCCGAGCCCCCGCTTCCCGCGGCCCCCGCCGAAGGCGAGCTCCCCCTCTGGGCCGACCCCGCCTACCTCGCCGAGCAGCGCGACACCGCGCTGGCCCGCGTGATCGGGCAGCTCCTGGAGCGCCACCACCCCGACGGCGCGATCTGGCTGATGGCCGACGGCTCCACGAACGAGCTGCTCGCCTGGGGCCAGTACAACGACTCCGCGCTGCAGCGCCGCCCCGACTACGCCTCGCGCGCCACCTTCCCCGCGGCGAGCGTCGCCAAGACCGTCACCGCCGCGGCCGCGTTCGAAAGCGGCCGCTTCTCCCCCTCCAGCGCGTTCCCGCTCGTGGGGCGCGCCCACACCCTCTACAACCGCCAGCTCAAGGTCAAGGAGGGCCAGGGGACGCCGATTTCCGTCTCGCACGCCTTCGCCCGCTCGATGAACCCGCCCATGGCGCTCCTGGGGATGCGGACCGGCGCCCCGGCGCTGCGCGAGTCGGCGCGCAAGTTCGGGTTCGGCGTCGCCACGGCCGACGGGCTCCCGACCCCCTCGCGCTACGTCGCGCCCGACTCGGGCTACGCGCTGGCCGAGGTCTCCTGCGGCTTCACGCAGAGCACGACCCTCTCGCCCGCGCAGGCCGCGGGCATGGCCTACTCCGTCCTCACGGGCCGCCCCTGGACCCCCGCCTGGGCGCCGCGCTCCCCCGAGGGAGGCTTCCCCCGCCGGCCGCTCTCCCCCGTTCCCGCGCACAAGGCCTCCACGCTCCGCGACCTGCGGGCGCTCTTCGAGGAGACCGCGACCTCCGGCACGGCGCGCAAGTCGCTCCGCAAGACGATCTTCAGCAACTGGCGCGACCGCCTCGTCGTCGGGGGGAAGACCGGCTCTCTCGACGGCTCCGACCCGAAGGGCCGCTACGACTGGTTCGTCGGCTACGCCTACGACAGGGAGGACCCGAAGAAATCGGTCGTCGTGGTCGTCATGCAGTACCACCGCCGCCTCCGCTCGCTCCCCGCGAGCCAGGTGACCGGCGTCCTCCTCAACTACTGGGCCAAGTACTACCTCGACGCGAAGAAGCCCTCCCGCGCCGCCAGGAACGCCAACGGAAAAAAGAGAGGTTGACATGAGCTCCTTCTCCCTCGACCACCTCGAACGCCCCTGCGCCGAATTCCCGCGCCGCTTCGTCGCGCCGAAGATCGACGCCTCCGACTGGAACGCCCTCCGCCCCTTCTACGAGGACCTCGTGGAGCGCGTGCTCTCCGGCGAGGAGGAGCTGCGCCGCTGGATCGCCGACTGGTCCGAGCTCGACGCCGTCGTCCGCGAGGAGAACTCGCGCCTCTACATCGCCATGACCACCGACACGGGGAACAAGGAGGCCGCGGAGGCCTACAGCCG
>CADBQJ010000024.1 GCA_902796785.1 Fibrobacter succinogenes | reverse complement strand
GATGTACGAGCTCCACTGCTACGGCTGGGACCACATCGGCGACGACAAGCTCTCCGGCATGAAGGGCTTCGTGGACGGGCAGATCGCCGACGCGAACCGCTACCGCCCGGACTACGGCGTCCCGCTGCTGATCGGGGAGTACACCTTCTTCTCCAGCGCGGCGGCGTGGGAATACGGCCTCGGGAAGTACCGCGACAACGGCGTCAACTGGACCGTCTGGACCTGGAAGGTGAAGGGGCCGGGCTCCAGCTGGGGCGTCTACACGAACGTCGACGACCACACGCCCAGCGTCAAGTGGAACGACTTCGCCACGATCATCGACCACTGGGGCAAGTGGTCCACCGCGGAGCACTTCAGGCGCAACGACA
This sequence comes from Fibrobacter succinogenes, assembly GCA_902796785.1. Taxonomy (GTDB): domain Bacteria; phylum Fibrobacterota; class Fibrobacteria; order Fibrobacterales; family CADBQJ01; genus CADBQJ01. Next base: position 3,126 of record CADBQJ010000024.1, on the reverse strand, counting down.
TGGTCGCCGACGCCATCCGCAAGGTGACCGGCAAGCTGCTCCATCCGCAGGCCGACACGCTCGAAATCCCGGGGACGCGGACCGCTCCCGAAATCGACGGCGAAATCGACGACGTCTGGGCCGGCGCCGCCCGGCTCGAGCTGAAGAACCCGGTCCGCGGCGCGACGGAACGCCCCGCCCGCGACGACTTCTCGGCCGAGGCCCGCGTCCTCTGGGACGAGGAGAACCTCCACGTCCTGATCGACGTGACGGACCAGACGCTCTCGACCGCCGGCGCGAACTCCTACGACGACGACGGAATCGAGCTCTACCTCGACGCGGGCGACCGCAAGGGCGGGACCTACGGCGAAGGGCAGTTCCAGTTCACCGCCGCCTTCGGCGACGCGCGCCTGGCCGAAAACAAGCTGAACGCCGAAGAGGGCGTCGAGATGGTCCAGAAGGCCGGGGAGGGCGGCTACCGCGTCGAAATCTCCGTTCCCTGGACCACGCTGGGCGCGCGGCCCGAGGCGGGGACGCGGATCGGAATCGACGTCCACGCCATCGACAACGACGGCGGCGAGAGCCGCAAGACCAAGCTGGCCTGGGCGGCCCACGCGGACGAGACCTGGGAAATTCCCGGCCTGATGGGGACGGTCCGGCTCGGCGAGCTGCCCCCGCCCGAAGCGGAGTCCGCGATTTCCTCGGGAAATTCGCCGAAAGCGGGATGGACCGTCCGGAAGGCCGGAGGGACGCTATATCTCGAGGGAGCGCGCTCCGGGGCGAAGGCCGAGCTCTTCGACGTCCGCGGGGCGCGCGTCTCCGCGGCCGTCGCCGGAGAAGGCGGGGCGAAGCTGGACGTGTCGCGCCTGCCGCGCGGGAACTACCTGCTGCGCGCGGAAGGCAAGTCCGAACTCGTCGGCCTGGCCGGCGGAAACTGAGGAAACCGCGGCGACGAAACGGCGGAAAATCGGCGAAAATCGACAACGTCAAGCCGGTCGAGAAGGGACGACGCGCCTTCCCCGGCCGCGGGCGTGGACATGAAAGTCCCCGAAAAGGTCTTTGGAGTTCCGCAAACCTCGCTCCGGCGAGGTTTTTCGGTTTAGATTGTGGACATGGCGAAGATCGAAGACTATCTGGACTACCGCGAGTACCTCCACGCCTTCTACAGGGAGCGCAAGGAACGCAAGGGCTATTTCTCCTACCGCCTGCTCGGGCGGCTGGTGGGGATGGACGCCAGCCTGCTGGCCAAGGTGCTGCAGAAGGAGCGCCACATCGCCGACGAGAGCATCCCGAAGTTCGCGGCCGCTCTGAAGCTCGGCGCGCGCGAGACGGAGTATTTCGAGAACCTCGTCCACTTCGGCAAGGCGCGCAGCGACGCGCAGGCCAAGGTCTACTTCGACCGGATGATGAAGCTCCAGCGGGTCTCCTCGCGACGCCTGGAGGGAAGGCAGTACGCCTACTTCTCCAGCTGGCGCCACGCGGCGATCCGCGCGATCCTCGAGTTCCACGAGTTCCGCGGCGACTACAGGGACCTCGCCGCGCAGCTCAATCCGCCGGTCTCGGTGCGGGAGGCGCGGGAGTCGATCAAGCTGCTGAAGGAGCTGGAGCTGGTCCGCGACGACGGCACCGGGCGGCTGGTTCCCAGCGAAAAGGCGATCACCACGGGGGAAGGATGGGCCTCGATCGCCGTCCGCGCCTTCCAGAAGGAGACCATCGCGCTCGCGGGCGAGGCGATCGACCGCCACGCGCCGGACAGGCGCGACGTCTCGACCGTGACGATGTCGGCGAACGTCCGGGACCTTCCGGAGATCAAGGAGCGGATCGCCGAGTTCCGCGCGTCGATGATGAAGTTCGCGACCGAAAGCGAGAATCCCGACGCGGTCTTCCACCTCAACCTGCAGCTGATTCCGCTCAGCGTCTTTCCCGAGGAGGCGTCCAGATGAGAACCGAACGGATCTTCCGCGCGCGCATCGCCGCCCTCGTCCTTGCCGCCGCGCTTTCGGGCTGCGGCGACCGGACCGCGGGCACCGCCACCGAGACCACCAACGGGCTCGTCGCCGTCGTCGGCGCGGTCACGCGGCTGGACGGGACTCCCGCCCGCGGCGCGCTGGTCCGCCTGATCGACGACGAACGGTGGCTGGAGCGGACCGGCGCGGGGCTTTCGCCCGCGATCGACAGCGTCTTCGCCGACTCCGCGGGGCGGTTCGAGCTGCGCGGGAAGACCGGACGCGCCAACGTCCAGGTCGACGACGGAGACCAGGCCGCGCTGCTGCGCGGAATCGTCCCCGAAGACTCGGCCGTCGAACTCGAAATCGCCCTCGACTCCGCCGGGACGCTGAAGGGTTCCGTCGCGGACCGGGCGGACCTCGCCGACGGGGCCCTCTTCCTCCTGAGCGGCACGGCCTACGGCGTTTCGATCTCGGACGACGGATTCCTCTTCGGGAACGTCGCGAAGGGGAACTACGCGCTGGTCACCGCGGCCGCGTCCGCCGACGGCGAGACGCTCCATTCCGTGGCCTCCGTCGGCGTGAAGCCGGGCGAGACGAAGGAGAAGGACTTCGACGCGCTCGACGCCGCGCGCCTGATGGTGGACGACTTCGACGACGAGGAGGACCTGACCACGCTGGGCCGCGTGATCGGCGCCGGGTGGCGCTACCACGGGACCGACGCCCCGTCGAAGGCCTCGCGCTCGCTGGTCCCGGAAGGGGCGTGGAGCGGGCGCAGCCTGCGCGGCGACTTCGAGCTCGCCGAATCGGACTCCGCCGCCTGGGCGGTGATGGGGACCTTCTTCGGCGACTACGGCGAATCGTTCGACCTCCGCGGCCTGCAGGCGGTGGAGTTCATGGCGAAGGGCCACGGCGTCTACGAGATCTCGCTCTTCTCCGAGGCGCTCAACGCCGACTCGACCAACGACGACCACTTCGCGGTCGACTTCGTCCTCGACTCCGCGGACGGCTGGAGGAAGATCCGCGTGGAGGCGGCGGACTTCAGGCTCCGCGCCGACACGCCCGACAGGCGCCCCGACGACTTCCCGTTCGACGCCGCGCTCGAAAAGGCCGGCGCGGTGCGGTTCGCGCTCCGCCGTTCCAGCGGAAACGCGCCCGGGAAATACGTCCTCCTGGTGGACGAAATCGTCCTGGTCGGCGT
>CADBQJ010000023.1 GCA_902796785.1 Fibrobacter succinogenes | reverse complement strand
GTCTGCGAGCCGTCGTAGTCCACGGCCAGGCCGCCGCCCAGGTCGATGTAGCCCATCTTCGCCCCCTCCTTCACGAGGTTGGCGTAGAAGCGGGCCGTCTCGCGCACCGCGGCGCGGATGTCGCGGATGTTGGGGATCTGCGAGCCGAGGTGGTGGTGCAGCAGCTGCAGGCAGTCGAGCATGTCGTGGCGCTTCAGCTCGTCGATCACGTCCACGATCTGGTTGGTGGTCAGGCCGAAGAGCGAGTTGTCGCCGGAGTCCTGCCAGTGGCCGCCGCCGTGGCTGGAGAGCTTGATGCGCACGCCGATCATCGGGCGCACGCCCAGCTCCTCGGAGCGCTTGAGGATGATGGGCAGCTCGGCGGGGGTCTCGAGCACGAAGAAGCACTTGTGGCCCATCTTCACGGCCAGCAGCCCGAGGTCGATGAACTCCTCGTCCTTGTAGCCGTTGCAGACCAGGAGGCTCTCGCGCGACTGGAGCATGGAGAGGGCGATCATCAGCTCGGCCTTGCTGCCCGCCTCCAGCCCGTGGTTGTAGCGCTTGCCGAACTGGGCGATCTCCTCGATCACCTGGGCCTGCTGGTTCACCTTGATGGGGAAGACGCCCTGGTAGACGCCGTTGTACTCGAACTTGCGGATGGCCTTGCGGAAGCTTTCGTTCAGCTTGGAGATCTGGGCGTCGAGCAGGTTCTCGATCCGCAGGAGGACGGGCATGCCCAGACCGCGCTCGTTCACCCCCTCGAGGATGCTCATCAGGCTGACGTCGACCGTCTTGCCGTCGAAGGGGACGCGGACCACCAGCTCGCCCTTGGGCGAGAGGTCGAAATAGCCGGCGCCCCAGTCCTTGATTCCGTAGAGATTCGCGGAATCGTTGACCGACCAGCGGGCGAGAACATCTTGCTTGGACAAGGCCGCCTCCACAGTTAGAGGGTGGGTTCCACAGGGGTGGGAAAAAATAGCCACTTCGCGGGGGCGGGAGAGCCCCCATTTCCTATCATTTCCGGCCATGGACGATTCCCAGACACAGCGGCCGCTCGCCGAGCGCATGCGTCCCCGGACCCTCGAGGAGGTCTGCGGGCAGGAGAAGCTGCTGCGCGAGGGGTCCCTCCTGCGGCGCTCCCTGGAGAGCGACCGGGTCCCCTCGATGATCTTCTGGGGCCCGCCCGGCTGCGGCAAGACCACGCTGGCCGAGGTGATCCACCGCATCACGAAGGCCCGTTTCGCCCAGCTTTCGGCCACCAGCGCCGGCGTGAAGGACGTGAAGGCGGCCCTCGCCGAGGCGGAGCAGTACCTGCAGTTCAAGCAGAAGACCATCCTCTTCATCGACGAAATCCACCGGTTCAACAAGGGCCAGCAGGACGCGCTCCTCCAGGCCGTGGAGACCGGGGTCGTCACGCTCATCGGCGCCACGACCGAAAACCCCTCCTTCGAGGTGAACAGCGCCCTCCTGTCGCGCTGCCAGCTGGTGCTCTTCTCGCCGCTCTCCGAGGAGGACCTGGCGAAGCTCTTCCGCCGGGCCTGGAGCGAGGACCCGCGCGGGCTGAACCGGAAGACCGAGGTCGCGGACGAGGTGGTCCGCCGGATCGTGAGCGAGGCCGACGGCGACGCCCGCTACCTGCTCAACCAGGCGGAGTGGATCGACGCCGCGCTCCCCCCGGACGCCGAGCGGCTCGACGCCTCGGTTCTGGAGCAGATCCACTACGAGAAGCCGCTGCGCTACGACAAGTCGGGCGACCAGCACTACAACCTGATCTCCGCGCTCCACAAGTCGGTCCGGGGGTCGGACCCCGACGCCGCGCTCTACTGGCTCCACCGGATGCTCGCCGCGGGCGAGGAGCCCCGGTTCCTCCTGCGCCGCATGATCCGCATGGCCTCGGAGGACGTGGGGCTGGCCGACCCGCAGGCCCTGGTCCTGGCCACCTCCGCCCGCGAGGCGTTCGACTTCCTCGGGGTGCCCGAGGGGCTGCTCGCGCTCGACGAGCTGGCCGTCTACCTCTCGCTCGCCCCCAAGAGCAACCGGATCGAGACCGCCGCCATGGCCGCCGACGCCCTGGTGCGCGAACACGGCGACCTGCCCGTGCCCAAGGCCTTCCGCAACGCGGTCAACAAGACCGGCGAGGCCCTGGGCTACGGCGAGGGCTACGCCTACGACCACAACTCCCCCGACGCCTACTCGGCCCAGGACCACCTGCCGGCCAAGCTGAGGGGGACGAAGATCTACGAACCCACCTCCTACGGACGCGAGGCGGACCTCAAAAAACGCATGGAGGAACTCGCGGCGATCAAGCGGGCGCGAGGCGTCTGATTATCTATTTTTCCCGACGAAAGCGGAAAACCGGGCTTTTTTGTGCAGAACCAAGCCTGGAGGGATGATGGCGAAGGAATCCAGACCCGAAAAAACCGAATCCGGCCCCGCCGCCGCGGCGGACGGCGCCCGCTCCAGGGCGAAGCGCGCCGGACGGTGGCTCTCCCGCGAGGTGCTGGTGCCGGTGATCGCCGCGCTCGTCGTCATCCAGTTCGTCATCCAGGCCTTCCGCATCCCCTCCTCCTCCATGGAGGACTCCCTGCTCGTCGGCGACTTCCTCCTGGGGATCAAGTTCGCCTACGGCGCCCCGATTCCCTTCTCCGACGGCAAGCTCCCCGGCGTCGCCGACCCCGACACCGGCGACGTGATCATCTTCCAGCACCCGGGCGACCCCGCCTACCCCGACTACGACCGCGCGCGCTACTCGCACCTGGCCAACCTGCTGATGCTCGGAAACTTCTTCTGGGACTCCGAGGCGCCCAAGGGGAAAAGCCCGCTGGTCCACTACTTCATGGGCCCCAAGGACTTCATCAAGCGGTGCGTGGCCAAGAGCGGCCAGACCATCGAGATGCGGAACGGACACCTCTTCGTGGACGGCGTGGAGAAGTCCCTCCCCGGAAAGGGCAAGCATACCGACCTCTACCGGCAGGGGCCGCCGCGCGACGACTTCGGGCCGCTCCGCGTGCCCGGCGCCGGCGAGACCTTCCGGGTCGACACCCTCTCGCTGCGCGACAGGCACCAGCTGCGGATGCTGATGGTGCAGGAGAACCCCCGCGCCAAGGTCGAGCTGGATCTCCGCCTCGCCCGGAACGGCGAGCCGCTCGACGACTTCCTCTTCGAGAACTTCCGCTTCCCCGCCCAGTACCAGAAGGGGACGCTGCTGCGCATGGCGCTCGAGCACTACGTCCGGCTGGGGCTCAACGACACCGTCTCGGTTCCCGTGCGGTTCCGCGACCTGCGCGACCGCGCGCTCACCGGCTTCGAGCCGGCGGAGATCCCGCCGCTGGGCGGCTGGTTCGGGCTGGTGGACAAGTTCGCGCGCACCGTCGCCTACGCGAACTTCGACCCCACGCAGCTGGACGACCTCGAGGCGAACGTCGCCCGGCTGAACGCGGCCGACTCCTCGCTCGGACTGGCGCTCGAGGCGCGCATCACGCTCGACGGAAAGCCCGTGGAGGAATACACGCTCCGGCAGGACGCCTACTTCATGATGGGCGACAACCGCGACAACTCGGCCGACAGCCGCTACTGGGGCCTCCTCAGCCGCGCGAACGTCAAGGCCAAGGCGTTCATCGTCTACTTCTCGATCGACGCCGACGACCCGGCCCTCTCCCTCGTCAACCCCTTCAGCTGGGCGCGCGTTCCGTTCCTGATCCGCTGGACCCGGATCGGCAAGCTGATCCACGGCGTATGAAGAACCG
>CADBQJ010000022.1 GCA_902796785.1 Fibrobacter succinogenes | reverse complement strand
GTCGCCGTAGAGGAAGTCGAACGTGTCGCCGTCCTGCACCTTGACGGCCCGGCCGCGCAGCGTGTCGCCGACGAGTTTCTTCGTCTGCTTCGCCTGGAGCTTTCTCGCCTCCTTCGCGGAAGGGGCTCTTCCGGAAGAGGCGTCTGTTCCCTTTTCTCCCTGGGCCCAGACGGCGCAGATCAGAAGCAGCGCGGAGAGCAGCAGCGCCGCCCCGCTCTTCCTAGAGCGAGACGCTTTCCACCATCCGGGCGGAAACGAGGATCGTTTCGCCATCTTTTTCTCCCTCCTTCCATTCGATCATCTGCCAGCCGGGACGCGGATCCGCGACGGAAAATCCCTCTTCCGTTTCGGAAATCTGCATCTGCGTCGCCGGGCAGACGAAAATCGTCTTTCCTTCCCACTCCACCGTCTTCGCCGTGTGGTAGTGGCCGCAGAAGACCGTGTCTATGCGGTCGAGTCGCCGCAACGAGGCCTGGATGTTTTCCCTGTGCTTCAGCGGCCAGAGCGTGTCCATGAACTTCGCGCCGCAGAGCACCGGAGGATGGTGGATCCAGAGGTAGATTTCGCTCTCCTTCGCCTCCGCGGTCTTTTCCTCGAGCCATGCGCACTGCCCGTCGTCGACCCTGTTTTCGGAGCTGTCGAGGAACAGATGAAGCCGGTTTCCCATCGTCGCGGCGTAACAGAGCTTTCCGTCTCGCAACGAAAGACCGAGAACGTCGGCCATCGTCTTGACGTCGTCGTGGTTGCCGCCCATGTATTGCATGGGAATTTCGACGCCTGCGACGATCTTCGCGAACTCTTCGTATTCTTTCCTCTCTCCATGGTCGGCGAGGTCCCCGCTGAAGACGATCGCGTCGGGATGCCTGGAGAGGGCGTCGGCCAGCGTCGCCTCGAAATTCTTTCTGACGAGGCGTCGTTCGGAATCGTCCCTTCCTCCGCCGAGGTGGATGTCCGAAATCTGGGCGATTTTGAACGGAGGCAGCATCTGCCGAAAAGTGTAGAAAAATGTGTATAAGATTTTGAATTCCGGCCGGTTTCCGCTTTTCAATGCCAGTCAACATCCCTTTTCAAACAACCGCTCTTCGAAAGGCCAAATCCTGCCCACAGCGGACCGATTCCCTCCAGCCCTTTTTCCGTCGGCTCCGGAACCCGGAACCGGAGAGTTTTCAAAGCCTGCCAACACGCCTATGAACTATCTCCATTTTATGCGAAAAAGAGAGAAAATAGGGCGATGTGGACGAATCGGACCGAGACGGCCGAGGCGGGCAGCGATTATCTTTTACCCCACTCAAGGAGCTTTTCCATGCCCGAATACCGTTCCGCGAAAACCATCACCGGAAAGAAAATGGCAGGCGCCCGCGCCCTCTGGCGCGCCACCGGCGTCAAAAAAGAGGATTTCGGCAAGCCGATCATCGCCGTCGCGAACTCCTTCACCCAGTTCGTTCCCGGCCACGTGCATCTGCACGACATCGGGCAGCTGGTCTGCCGCGAAATCGAAAAGGCGGGCGGCATCGCCAAGGAATTCGACACGATCGCCGTGGACGACGGCATCGCGATGGGTCACGACGGCATGCTCTACAGCCTGCCGAGCCGCGAAGTGATTGCCGACTCCGTGGAGTACATGTGCAACGCCCACTGCGCCGACGCCCTGGTCTGCATCAGCAACTGCGACAAGGTGACTCCCGGCATGCTGATCGCGACGATGCGCCTCAACATCCCCACCATCTTCGTGAGCGGCGGCCCGATGGAGGCCGGCAAGGCGGAGATCGACGGCAAGAGCTGGCGCCTGGACCTGATCGACGCGATGGTGCAGAGCGCCCGTCCCGACATCACCGAAGAGAGCGCCGACGCCTTCGAAGAGCACAGCTGCCCCACCTGCGGCTCCTGCTCCGGCATGTTCACCGCCAACTCGATGAACAGCCTGACCGAAGCGCTCGGCTTCGCCCTTCCGGGCAACGGCTCCATGCTCGCGACCCACTCCGACCGCAAAAAGCTCTTCGTCAACGCCGCGCACCGCATCGTGGAGATGGCCAAGGCCTGGTACGAAAAGGAAGACTCCTCCGTGCTGCCGAAGAACATCGCCACCTTCGAGGCGTTCGAAAACGCGATGCGCCTCGACATCGCGATGGGAGGCTCGACCAACACCGTGCTGCACCTTCTGGCCGTGGCGCACGAAGCCGGCGTGAACTTCACGATGGACGACATCAACCGCCTGTCGCTGAACACCCCGCACCTCTGCAAGGTGGCTCCGAGCACCAACCTGGTCCACATGGAAAACGTCCACCGCGCCGGCGGCATCATGGCGATCCTCGGACAGCTGGACAAGATCGGCCTGATCAACCGGGGATGCAAGACGGTCCTCTACCCCTCAATCGGCGAGGAGATCGACGCCTGGTCGCTCGACCGGAACCCCTCGGACGAGGTGAAGGAGTTCTACCTCGCGGCTCCGGCGAACAAGTTCTGCCTGGAACCCTTCTCGCAGAGCGAACGGTGGCCCTCCCCCGACCTCGACCGCGCCGAAGGGGCGATTCGCGACTTCGACCACGCCTACAGCAAGGACGGCGGCCTGGCCGTGCTCTACGGCAACATCGCCAAGGACGGCTGCGTGGTGAAGAGCGCCGGCGTCGACGCCTCCTGCTGGACCTTCACCGGCCCGGCCCGCGTCTACGAATCGCAGGAAGACGCCGTGAACGGCATCCTCGGCGACGAAGTGAAGGCCGGCGACGTGGTGGTGATCCGCTACGAAGGCCCCAAGGGCGGACCCGGCATGCAGGAGATGCTCTACCCGACCAGCTACCTGAAGTCGAAGGGTCTGGGCAAGTCCTGCGCGCTGATCACCGACGGCCGCTTCTCGGGCGGCACCTCCGGCCTTTCGCTCGGCCACATCAGCCCCGAAGCGGCGAACGGCGGCGACATCGCCCTGATCCGCGACGGAGACATGATCGAGATCGACATCCCGAAGCGGACGATCCAGGTTGCGCTCTCCGACGCCGAGCTGGCCGAACGCCGCAGGGAAGAGGAGGCGCAGGGCAAGCTCGCCTTCCGTCCGAAGAAGCGCGACCGCAAGGTGAGCGCCGCGTTGCGCGCCTACGCCAGCATGGTGCTGAGCGCGGACAAGGGCGGCGCCCGCGAAGTCCCGTAGAACAAGGGACGAAAAATTTCGCAGATACGAAAACGGCGCCTTTCGGGGCGCCGTTTCCCTTTCTTCGCCGAAGCGGAAGATCAGAGGTTCTTCAGGTAGGCGGCGTGGGTGGTCTTCAGCAGCGTCTCGAGGTCGCTGTGTCGCGCCTCCCAGCCCAGCAGCTCCTTCGCCTTCGCGGCGCAGGCGTAGAGCTCGGAGGGGTCGCCTTCGCGGCGCGGGCCGATCGACCAGTCGAAGCCGTGTCCGACGATCCGCTCGGCGGCCTTGACCATCTCGAGCACGGAGTAGCCGTGGCCCGAGCCGAGGTTGACCGTCAGGTCCTTCTTCTCCGCGTCGATCCACTCCAGGGCCAGCCGGTGGGCGGAGGCCAGGTCGGAGACGTGGATGTAGTCGCGGACGCAGGTCCCGTCGGCGGTGGGGTAGTCGTTCCCGAAGACGGTCATCGACGGACGGATCCCGACGGCGGTCTCCATGATGACGGGCAGCAGGTTCGCGGGGTTGCGCTCCAGTCCGCAGAGCTCGCCGTCCACGTCGTAGCCGGCGGCGTTGAAGTAGCGCAGCGCGGCGAAATGCATCTTCCCCAGGCGCGACATCCAGCCCAGCGTCCGTTCGATCTCCAGCTTGGTGAAGCCGTAGAAGTTGGCGGGGTTCGTGGGGTGGGTCTCGTCGATCGGCAGCCGGACGGGGTCGCCGTAGACCGCCGCGGAGGAGGAGAGGAGGAACAGCCCCACGCCGCAGTCGAGGCAGGCGTCGATCAGCTCCACCGAGCCGGAGATGTTGTTCCAGGCGTACTTGGCGGGGTCGGTCATCGATTCGCCCGCGGCCTTGCTGGCGGCGAGGTGGATCACCGCGTCGGCGCGGAAGGCGTCGAGCTCGGCGCGCAGGCGGACGCCGTCGTGGACGTCGGCCAGGACGAAGCCGGATTCGGGCCGGAGGTTGGTGGCCAGCCCGGTGCTCAGGTTGTCGTAGACCATGACGTCGTGGCCGGCGGCCAGCAGCGTCTTGCAGACGTGCGATCCGATGTACCCGGCGCCGCCGACGACGAAGACTCTCATTCTCGTTCCTCCGGGCGAATCAGTCGCGGTGCGCCGCGACGACGTTCAGGAAGGAGTTGTCGTGGTCCTGGCCCAGCTCCCAGATCATGGCGCCGCCGAAGTTCCGCGCGAAGCAGCTCTTCTTGTCGATGGTCTTGGCCGAGTTCCAGGAGACGGTCTTTTCGTATCCGTTCTCTTCGACGGTGAAGTAGTCCTCGTCGGCGTGGTCGGGCCAGAAGGAGAGGATCTGGCTGGCGACGAGTTCGCCGGTCTTGTCGCCCGGGTCGGTTGACCAGTAGTAGCCGTAGAAGGGGAGCCCGACGACGACGTTCGCGGCGGGCAGGCCGCGGCGGGTGACCCAGTAGTTCGCGTCCTGCATGGCCGATGCGTAGGTGGAGTGTTCGCCCTTGGCCGTCCAGGTTCCCTTGTTGTCGTAGCTCATCACGTTGATGAAGTCCATTTCGGCGAGCGCGCCGTCGGTGAACTTTTCGCCGACCCAGTTGGCCACGGCGGCGGTGATCAGCCGCGAGTCGCCCAGGGCGGAGCGGAGCGCGACGAGGAAGGGTTCGTAGCGACTGTCGAACGCGGAGGCGTAGGAGGCGGGGCTGGAGGTGTATTCCAGGTCGACGTCGATGCCGTCGATGCCGAGCCGCGCGACCAGGGCGGCCAGCGAGTCGGCGAGGCGCGCCGTGTTGCCTTCGGCCAGAAGAGTCGCCCAGGCCTCCTTGTCGCCGCCGCCGCCGCCGCCGATGGAGGCGAGGACCTTGATTCCGTGCGCCTTGGCGGAGTCGATGGCGGCGGCGAGCTTCGCGTCGTTGAAATTCGACGAGAAGCTGCCGTTCGCGTCGGGGTTGAAGAAGGCGAGGCAGAGGTGGGTCAGCTTGCTCCAGTCGCCCCAGTCGATCCAGCCGGTGCGGTAGGAGGGGAGATAGCCGACGACGCGGGCGAGCGGCGCGGTGTTGGCGCAGCCGTTCGCCGCGGAGGAGGAGGGCTGCGTCTCCGACGAGAGGAGCTCGCTCGAGGAGAGATCGGCTTCGGACGAGCCGTTCGATTCCGAGGACTCTTCGACCGAGGAGCCGGGGTTGTCGTTGGAGGAGGTGCCGCTGTCGCTGCAGGCGAAGAGGCCGAACGCCGTTCCGAGGCAGAGAAGAGAGCGAAGGAGAGTTTTGGACATCGACATCCCTTGG
>CADBQJ010000021.1 GCA_902796785.1 Fibrobacter succinogenes | reverse complement strand
GACGGACGCGCCGCCCGAAGAGGGGAGCGCGCTGGACGCCGCGCCCGCCGCGGGGCGGCTTTCCGTCTCGGCGGCGGGGCCGCGCGAGATCCGCTACGCCGTTCCGGGCGCAGCCGCCGCGCGGGTCGATCTCCAGGTGGTCGATCTCGCGGGACGGATTGCGTTCGAACGGGCCTCCGCGCCCGCCTCCGGCCTCCTCGACCTCTCCGGCCTGCCGAGCGGCTCCTACGTCCTGCGCCTGCGCTCCGGCGCGTCGCTCTGGACCGGCCTCGCCGCGCTGCGGTGACGAGTGTGGACATTCAAGTCCGTATTTAGCCAGGTTACATTCCGAAATCGCAACAACGACGGGCTTTCCGCTCCTAGATTGTTGACATACGAAACGCAAAACAGGAGAAAACCGATGAAAGTCCGCAACCTGCTTCTCGCGCTGGCCGCCTCCGCGGCGCTGGTCGCCCCCGCCCTCGCCCTTCCCGTGGTGGCGTGGGTCCCGCCCTACTTCATCTCCACCTGCAAGAATTCGCTGCAGGCCTCGTGGAGCTACAACGGCAGGAGCTACGGCATGAAGGACGGGCTGACCTACCTGAACCTCCAGTTCTGGTCGCCTTCCAATTCCGGCGTGCTGGGCCGCGCCTACGGGAGCAACAGCCCGTCGAACAACGACATCGACTGGTTCGTGAAATGGGGCCACGACAACGGCATCAAGGTGCTGCTCTGCATCTACAATCCGCCCAGCTCCGGCGACAAGTGGAACTGGGCCGCGGCCAAGGCGGCCTTCAAGAACCGCCGGACCTCCTTCGTGAAGGAGATCATGGCCGAGGTGCGCGCCCGGAACCTCGACGGCGCCGACATCGACTTCGAGTGCAACGAGTCGAACTGCAACTCCGACAAGAACGACTACCTCGTCTTCATGAAGGAGCTCCGCGACTCGCTCCACGCCGCCGGCAAGACGCTCACCTACGCCTCGTTCACCACGCAGTACAACGGCCCCAACTGGGACTGGTGGCACGACCTTTCGCCCGTCGTGGAGGCCTTCGCCACCATGGGCTACGACTGGTCCGGCTGGAACAAGGACTACCAGACGCAGGTCGAGCACACGCCCGACCCCTCGAAGATGATGATCGGCATGCCGAGCTACAGCAGCTGGCAGGGCTACGGCGTCAAGCGCCACCTGCAGTGGGTGCTGGACTACGGCAACGTCGGCGTGGCCATCTGGGACGCGACGCTGCGCCACTGGGACACGCAGGCCGAGACCGACTGGATGTCGGGCGAGGTCTGGTACATGCTCTCGCAGGTGAAGAACAAGGGGAACGACGGTCCGTTCAAGGTGACCGTTTCCGCGCAGCACGGCTCCGTCTCGCTGAACCCCTCCAAGGCGGAATACGCGAAGGACGAACGGGTGACGGCGACCGCGGTTCCCGACGCGGGCTGGTTCTTCGCGGGCTGGAGCTCGGCCGCGGGCGACACGCTCCCGTCGAAGACGCTGACGATGGCCTCCGACATCGCGCTTGAGCCCGTCTTCGCGCCCGAAGGAGAGCTGGTGAGGAACGGGAATTTCGCCAATGCGGAAAACTGGAACCTGACGGTGCACTCCGGCGCCTCGGCCAGCGGCTCCGTTTCGGACGGCGCGTACGAGCTGCGGATCGAGAACGGCGGCGCCGACACCTGGCGCGTCGGCCTGGCGCAGACGGGGATCGTCCTCGCCGCGGGGAAGACCTACACGCTCGAGTTCCGCGCCTCGGCCAGCGAACCCGTGACCGTGAACGCCGGCGTTGGCCAGAGCTCGGGCGACTACGGGACCTACGTCCTCGAACCGACCTCGCTGACCTCCTCCGCGAAGAAGTTCTCCTATACCTTCGTCGCCTCCGAGACGAACGCGAACGCCCGCGTGCTCTTCGACTGCGGGAACGTCTCCCCGACGACGATCTCGATCTCGGACGTCTCGCTGAAGCTCGGCGAAGGGACGGGCCGGGACCCGGACGAGGAACAGGCCGCCGTCGCCCGCGTCGCGGCCCGCGCCTCCTGGACACTCTCGGTCTCCGGCGCGGAGCTCTCCCTCTCCGGAGTCCGCGGCGAAGCCGAGCTCTACGACCTGCGCGGGCACCGCGCGATGACGGCCCTTCCCGAAGGCGGACGCGCGACGTTCGACCTCTCCGCGCTGCCGCGCGGGAGCTACGTGGTCCGCGCGGACGGGATTTCGAGAACCGCGGTCCGCCGGTAGGCGGAAACGCGAACAGGAGGAACGGAAATGAAGAAAACGAACGCGGTTCTGCTCGCCCTCGCCCTCTGCGCGGTTTCGGCCCGCGCGGAAGGGTTCCTGAAGGCCGTCGGCCAGGAGCTCCGCTCCGGAAACGGCTCGGGCCCGGTCGTCGTGCTCAACGGCGCGAACATCGGCGGGCTGGTCCACGAGCCCTGGATGAGCCCGCTCTACGCCGACGAGGCCGCGAGCGACTGGCAGGCCTACGAGGTCCTCGACTCCCGCTTCGGCGAGGAGAGGCGGCGCGAGGCCTTCTCCGTCTACCGCAGCTCGTGGCTGACCGAGAAGGACTTCGAGCTGATGGCCCGCGAGGGGATGAACGTCGTCCGCCTGCCGATCTACTACCAGTGGCTGATGGACACGAACGGCAACTGGCTGACCGACGCCTCGGGCAAGACCGACTTCTCCAAGCTGGACTGGGCGATCGAGACCGCCGGCAAGCACGGACTCTGGACCATCGTCGACCTCCACGGCGCGCCCGGCTCGCAGAACGGCGCCGACCATTCCGGCGAGGCGGGCAACGGCGCCAAGCTCTTCACCGACAACCCCGGACGGACG
>CADBQJ010000020.1 GCA_902796785.1 Fibrobacter succinogenes | reverse complement strand
TGGTCTCGCTCGCGTTCAGCCGCGGCCCCGACCGCGCGACCGCGCTCGACCCCGCGCGCTACTCGCTCGTCCCCGCCGACTCCGGCGCCGCCGTCCCGAAGGCGGCCGCGGTCATGGAGGACCGGAAGGGCGGCGCGCTCCTGGTCCTGGTGGAGGGGGCCGAGCCCGGCCGCTCCTACGAGTTCTCGGTCGCCGGACTGGTCGACTCCTCCGGCGCCGGCATGGACTCCGCCAAGAGCTCCGCGACCCTCGAATGGGCCCTGCTCCCCTCCGACACCGTCCCGGTCGCCCCCGTCGGCGCCACGCCCGCGAACGGCTTCGACGAGGCGCTGGCCGACGACACCCTCTCGGTCTGGTTCGACGGGCCCGTCGAGCCCGGCGACTGGATCCCGCGGCTGCGCGCCCTCTTCGCGGGCGACACGCTCGAGGTCGGCGGCGAGCTCCTGGGCGCCAACCGCCTCCGCCTGCTTCCGCCGCGCCCGATCGCCCCGGGCACCGAAGGGGCGATCCTCCTCTCCACGGCCGACACTGCCGTGAAGCGCGGCCCCGCCTCCGCCGACACGACCGTCACGCTCAAGTGGCGGCGCCTGACCGCCTTCTCCGCGCGCGACCCGATGCGCGTCGGCGCGGCCCGGATCTGCCTGCCGCCCCACCCGAAGTCGCGCGCGGTCCTGCGCCGCGCGGACAAGGCCGGGATCCGGCCGCTGCGCTTCGAGCCCGGCCCGGACGGCTGCGCCGACCTGCCCGACCTCGCCGAGGGCAAGTACCTCGCGGAGAGCTACGTCGACGTCGACTCCGACGGCCGGCGCGACCCGGGGTCGCTGCGCCCCTGGGCGCCCGCGGAACCCCTCTTCCGCTGGAGCGACACGCTCTCCGTCGTCCGCGGGAAGACCGACACCCTGGACCTGCGCGCGCCGGCCGGGGCGAAACGAGATCAAGCTGAAGGAGAAAGGCCATGAACCGCTTTGTCGCCCTCGACCTCGAAACGACCGGACTGGACCGGGAAAACGACGAACCGATCGAGGCGGCGCTCGTCCGCTTCGTCGACGGAAAGCCCGGCGAGAGCGTCAGCCTCCTCGTCCGCCCCAAAAGCCCGCTCCGCCCCTTCATCGCCGCGCTGACCGGAATCCCGCGCGAGGAGCTCGACGCCGCGCCCGAGTTCGCCGAGGTCGCCGACCGCCTCTCCGCCTTCGTCGGAAGCGACCCGATCGTGGCCTACAACGCCGCCATGGACCGCCTCTTCCTCGAGAAGGCCTACGCCCAGGCGGGCAAGCCCGCCCCCGCGGTCGCGTGGATCGACGCGCTGGTCCCCGCGCGGATGGCCTGGCCCCGCCTGGCCAACCACAAGCTGGAGACCGTGGTGGAGCATCTCGGGCTGGAGGGCGACGGCGCCCACCGCGCCCTTCCCGACGCCATGCGCGCGGGCGAGGTCTTCGTGGCCGCGCTCGCCGAGCTCGATGCCCGCGGCGTCCGTCCGGGCGTCCTCGCGAAGGGGACCCCGTTCGAGGCGGTCTTCCCCGCGCCCGCCGAGGGCGAGACGCCGGAATGGAAGCCGATCTCGCCCGAATTCCCCGCGGTCGCCGAATGCGAGCCGCCCGCCGCCGAGCTCGAGGGCGACGCGGGCGGGCTCTCCGCCTTCTTCCGGCGCGTCTGGGCCGAGGGGCGCATCGGCATCGCCGAAGTGCCCGCGCCGCTCTCCGGACCCGCCGCGGTCGACGCGCTGGCCCGCGCGCTCCCGAGCTCCGGCGAGCGCTGGGTCCTGGTGGTCTCGCACCACGAGCTGGAGAAGTGGTCGAAGGCGCTGCGCGAGCGCGGCGTGGAGGCGCTCGTCCTCCGCAAGTCGGACCGCTACGTCTGCCGCCGCCGGCTCGAGCTCTTCTCCTCCGCCCCCGCGAACGCCCTCACGCCCGACGAGCGGACCCAGCTGGCGACCATGCTCGCCTGGTGGAACACCGCCTCGCCCGACGAGGAGGAATGGGCCGGCGGCGCCGGGTTCAACGCCCAGCGCAACTTCCAGCTCTGGCAGAAGATCTGCTCGCACCCCGCGGGCTGCTCCGACGACGCCTGCGGCGAGGGCGCCTGCCCGGGCCGCGCCATGCGCCGCCTCGCGGAGGACGCGCAGGCCGTGGTGATCGACAAGGAGCTCTTCTTCCGCGACGTCCAGCGCGGGCTGACCCTCCTCCCCCGCTGGGACCACCTGATGGTCTTCGAGTCGGAGAAGATCCCCGCCGCCTCCGCGCTCCTGCTGGAGGACAGCGTGCGCTTCTACCGCCTGCGCAACATCGTCCAGCGCTTCGCGAACCCCTGGAGCGAGGGGACCGGGCTGCTCCACGCCGCCTCCTCCCTGGCCCCGCAAAGCGCCGCCTTCGGCGACCTGGCCGCGGCCCTGCGCGCCTGCGAGCACGAGTTCCAGAAGACGCTCACGCGCATCGGCCTCTACGCCCGCAAGCAGAAGGTGATCGGCGACATGGGCTACGGCAAGTCGCTCGTCGGGCTCGGCGCCACCTCGCTCGAGGGCTTCCACGCCTCCCTCGACGCCTGCGACGGGCTGATCGACGCCTGCGACGCGGCCTGCGGCGAACTGGCCGCGGGGAACCGCTGGTTCGGGCTGCTCCGCCCCGAGTTCGCGATCCTCCGGCAGGAGCTGCGCGAGCTCCGCGCCGACGTGGACCGCATCGTGGAGGCCCGCGACCCCCAGCGGCTCCACTGGGCGAAGGACTGGGCCAACCCGCACCACATCTCGATCCACGCGGCCCCGCGCAACCCCGGCCAGGCGATCGGCGGCGCCCTCAACCGCTGGGCCCGCAGCATCTGCTGGATCGGCTCGCCTCTGGCCGTCTCGCGCTACCTCGACCGCTTCCTGCTGAACATCGGCACGCGCCCCTCCGACCGGCTCGTCGACTTCTCCGTCCGCCGGCCCGACGCGCCGCCCACGCTCCTGTGCGACTGGGCCACCCGCGACGAGAGCACGCAGCCCGACATGCAGGAGCAGCAGCGCCAGCTGGCCATCGCCGCCACGCGCTGCCCCGGCCGCATCGTCGTGCTCCTCCCCCACGACCGCCAGATCCCCGACTGGCAGCGCGCGCTGATCCGCGACCTGCCCGACCGCCTGGTGCTCGCCGAGGGAAGCGACGGCCCGCTCGCCACGCTGCTCGGCCTGCGCGGATCGGAACACGCGGTCGTCTTCGCGACCGACTGGCCCGCCGACCTCCCCTGCGGGGAGAACGACCTGCTCGTGATCCCGCGCATCCCCTTCGCGCAGGGCCGCTCCTCCTACCTCGAGCAGCTGGCCGACAGCGTCGCCCGGCGCCGCGGGAACGCCTTCCAGGAGGTCTACGTGCCCGAGGCCGCGCTGCTCCTGCGCCGCTGGCTCGACGCGCACCCGAGGACGCCGCGCCTGATCCTCGACCCGCGCGCGGTCAACAGCCGCTACGCGAAGAAGCTGGCCGTGCTCTGGGGGCGCGACGCGAAGACGGCCCGCTCCGACGCCGACATCCTGACCTGGACCGCCGGCGCCTGCGGAGGCGCGCGATGAGGGCCCTCCGGCTCGCCGCGCCCGCGGCCGCGCTCTGCGCGGCGCTGCTCTGCGGCTGCTACTCCTTCTCGCAGACCGTGCTGCCGAGCCACCTCAAGACCGTCGTCATCCCGCCGGCGAAGAACCTCACCTACCAGGCCTCCATGGGCGACAAGCTCACCCAGAGGATCCAGGAGCTCTTCCGCAAGGAGGCGCCGGGGCTGCGCCAGATCAACTCGCAGGGGCAGTCGCAGTTCGACATGACCCTGAAGAGCTACACGAACCAGCCCCACAAGTACAGCTCCTCCGGCACGGTCGACGAATACGTGGTCAACGTCGTGGTCGACGTCGAGTTCCGCGACCTGGTGAAGGACGAGACGATCTACAAGGGAACGGGCCTCCGCGGCGCGGGCGTCTACTCCGTCGCCTCCGGCGAATCGGAGGAGCTCCACGGGCAGACCCGGGCGCTGGAGGAGATCCAGCAGCTCATCGTCAACAACGCGCTCAGCGGGTGGTAGCATGCGGTTCATCAAGATGCACGGCACGGGCAACGACTACGTCTACGTCGACGCCTTCGAACATCCGGAAATCCTGCGCGAAGACCTTCCCGCGCTCGCGGTCCGCGTCTCGCACCGCCGCTTCGGGATCGGGGCCGACGGCCTGATCGTCGTCAAGCCGAACGAAAGCGCCGACGGCGAGATGGTGATGTTCAACGCCGACGGCTCGCAGTCGGAGATGTGCGGCAACGGGCTGCGCTGCGTGGCGAAGATCGTCCACGACCGCCACGTCCGCCGCCCCGAGCTGCGCCTGGCGACCGGCGCCGGGATCAAGACCGTCGAGATCCAGGCGGGACCCGACGGCCTGGCCGAGATCGTCACCGTGGACATGGGTGCGCCGATCCTCGAACCGGCCCGCATCCCCACGACCCTCGAGGGCGAGCCCCCGATCGAGCGCGAGCTCGTCGCGGGCGACCGGACCTTCCTCGCCACGGCGATCGGCATGGGCAACCCCCACTGCGTGATCTACGTGGACGACGTGGCGCACTTCCCCGTGGAGAAGTACGGGCCGCTGGTGGAGAACCACCCCGCCTTCCCCCGCCGCGTCAACGCCGAATTCGTCCAGGTGGTCTCCCCGACCGAGCTGATCCAGCGCACCTGGGAGCGCGGGTCGGGCGAAACCTGGGCCTGCGGGACCGGCGCCTCGGCCGTCTGCGCCGCCTCGGTCCTGACGAAGCGGACCGGGAACGACGTCGCGATCCACCTGCTCGGCGGCGACCTCCGGCTCTCGTGGCGTCCGGGCTCCGGCGTCCGCCTCACGGGGCCGGCGGAATACGTCTTCGAGGGCGACCTCCCCGAAAAGATGCTGGGCCGCGCCTAGGGACTCCCGGGCGCGCCTCCGCGCACGCGAAAAGCCCCTCGCCGAAGCGGGGGGCTTTCCTCTTTCCCGAGGGGAAGGCGGACTAGCGTTCCTTGTTCTTGAAGCGCTTGGCGCCGGCCTTCCGGAGGATCTTGGCGATTTCGGGCCAGCCGTTTTCCTCGGCGTAGGCCAGGGCGGTGTTGAAGTCCTTGTCGGTGTCGTTGAGCTCGCACTTGTTGGCGATGAGGAGCTCGACCGCCTTGACCTTGCCGTTGTTGGTGGCGGTGATCAGGGCGTTCAGCCCGTCGGCGCCCTTGCCGTTCACGTCCACGCCGCGGTTGATGTATTCCTGCATGGCGTTGATGTTGCCGTATTCGGCGGCCTTGATGAAGGCGGAGGCGACGGTGTTGCCCAGCTCGGTGGCGCCGGTCTGCTGCAGCTTGTGGTCGAGGAAGATCTTCAGCACCTCGATGTGGTTGGCGGTGGAGCGGGTGGAGATGTCGAGCAGCAGGGTGGCGCCGGTGCTGTTCTGCACGTCCATGTTGGCGCCCGCGGCCAGCAGCATCTTCACGGCCTCGACGTTGCCCTTGAAGGCGGCCATGGCCAGGGCGGTGTTGCCGGAGTTGCCGGGGGCGTCCACGCTCATCGTGCCGCGGAGGTACATGCCGATCAGGGCGGTGTCGTTGGCGGCGGCGGAGTTGACGAACCCGTCGGGGGTGAAGTGCTTGCCGTGCTTGGCCAGCTCCTTCTGCCAGTCTTCGGCCTTCATGTCGGCGGGGTCCTTGGGACCGCAGGCGGAGACGAGCAGCGCGGCGGCGGCGAGAGCGGCGAACAGACGAATCTTCATGGAATGCTCCTTCAATGTCCTTTTCCTGCACGTTAAGATAGCTTTCGGCCTCGGGCCCGTTCGCGGGCGGAATGTTAAATCCGCTTAAAAACGGCCCCTATTTGCGTCCGAAACGCCGTTTCGGCTTCCCCTGGGGCGCGACCTGCCCCCGGCCCTTCGGCTTTTCGGGCGCGGCGGCGGAGCCCTCGGGCAGCACCATCGAGAGGTCCAGCTCGTAGCGGTCCAGGTCGACCCGCTCGAGCCGCACGCGGACCGGCTGCCCGCGCACGAAGACCTTGCGGGTGCGCCGTCCGGTCGTCCGGTCCTTCTCGGGGTCGTAGGTGTACCAGTCGCCGTCGATGGTCTCGTAGCGGACCACGCCCTCGGCGCCGACGCCGGTCAGCTCGACCCACATGCCCCATTCCGAGAGGCCGGAGATCCTGCCGTCGAACTCCTCGCCCACGCGGTCCTTCACGATCCACGCGGCGCAGAGCTTGACGCCCCAGCGCTCGTTCTTCATCACCTCGATCTCGCGCTCGGAGATCCCCTCGGCCATCTCCTCCAGGCCGCGCCAGCGCTTCTTCTTCCCGCCGAGCGAGAGCGACATCACGCGGTGGCACCAGAGGTCGGCGTAGCGGCGGATGGGCGAGGTGAAGTGGGCGTAGTCCTTCCAGTCCAGGGCGAAGTGGCCCATCG
>CADBQJ010000019.1 GCA_902796785.1 Fibrobacter succinogenes | reverse complement strand
TCTTGTCGGGCGTGTTCCAGTCCACCGCCTCGGCGGTCGAGAAGTCGGGGCTGTCCCAGAGGCGCGTCCCGAAGAAGACGAACTTCCCGAGCCGCAGCGCGTCGTTCTGGATCAGCCGGATCGTCCGCGGCATGGCGGCGCGCGTCTTCCCGATCGGCCCCCACCAGTGGTCGTGGTTCCCCTGCACCAGCACCTTCGTTCCGGGAAGCGAGTCGAGCCACTTCAGGTCGGGCGCGGCCTGCTGCAGCGAGGCGGACCAGGAGACGTCGCCGGGCATCAGCACCACGTCGGAGTCGACGACGACGCGCTGCCAGTTGCGCGCGATGCGCCGCATGTGCTCCTTCCACTGCGGTCCGAAGACCTCCATCCCCTTGTCGGGGGCGGAGAGCGAGAGATGCGGGTCGGAGAGAGCCCAGATCGCCATCAGCCCCTCGGGTGCGCCTTTTCGTAGGCTTCCTTCATCTGCTTCGCGGTGACGTGGGTGTAGATCTGCGTGGTGCCGACGCTCGCGTGGCCCAGCAGCTCCTTGACCGACATCAGGTCGGCGCCGTTCTCCAGCAGGTGGGTGGCGAAGCTGTGGCGGAGCATGTGCGGCGAGGCCTTGCCGTCCCAGCCCCGTTCGCGCAGCGCGGCCTTGACGTCGCGCTGGACGGTCCGCATGGCGATCGGCGCCCCGTTCGCGTTGACGAAGAGCGGCGGGTTCGCGGGCAGCGGAACCCCCTTCGCCGCGAGGCAGTCCCAGTAGGCGCGCAGGGCCTCCAGCGCGCTTCCGGTGACGGGGACCACCCGTTCCTTCGACCCTTTCCCGAGCACGGTCAGCCGCCGGCGCCCTTCGTCCAGGTCGCTCCGGCGCGCCCCCGCGAGCTCGGCCAGGCGGATGCCCGACCCGTAGAGGAGCTCCAGCTCGGCGTTGCGCCGAAGCCCCTGCTCGTCGTCGGGCGCGAATTCGGGCGTCTTGTCCGCGGAGAGGTCGTTCTGCGAGAGGAAGGGGACCAGCTTCTTCTCCCGCTTCGGGTTGCGCAGCTCGGCCGCGGGGTTGCTCTCCAGGAATCCCTCGGAGCGGAGGAACTTGCCGAAGCTCCGCAGCGCGGCGACGGTCTGCGCCAGCGTGGCGGGGGAGGGGCTGGAGGAGGCGTGCATGGCGTAGAGGTAGCCGCGCAGCTGGACGAGCGAGAAGTCCGCCAGTTCGGGGCTGCCGCCCAGGTAGGCGAAGAAGGCGGAGAGCGTCCGGTCGTAGGCCTTGACGGTCAGCGGCGACGCGCGGCGGATCGAGGCCATGCGCCTGAGCCACCGGTCCGCGAGGGTCCGAAGTTCCCCGGGAGTGGCGGAGGCGGGGGCGGATTGGGTATCTTTCGCCATAGACGTCCAAAAGATAACCCCGAATGGCATTCCGGTCGATCCGCCATCTCCGCCCGACGGCCCGCGCGCTTCTCGTCGCGCTGTGGGCCGCTTCGCCCGCGTCGCTCGCGGCGTTCGAGGCGGTGCGCGGCGCGAATTCCTCGCTCGACCTGGTCCCCGACGCGCGCTCGGCCGCGCTCGGCGGGGTCCGCCTGGGCCTCCCGGGCGAGGCGGGCGCCTCCGCCTGGCATCCCGCGGCGCTGCTCGACGCGCCGGGCGGCTGGTTCCACCTTTCGCACGCCGAGCACTTCGTCGACTCCCGCCACGACTGGCTCGCCTTCACGCTGCGCCCCGGCGAACGCGACGCGCTCGGCTTCTCCCTCTCCCGCTTCGGCTCCGACGGCGTTCCGCTCGTCGCGGAGGGCGAGGAGGTCGAAGGGGAGGGATGGCGCACCTTCGACGTCGCCGACTACGCCCTGACCGGCGCCTTCGCCCGCGCCTTCGGCCGCTGGCGCGTCGGCGGGACGATCCACTTCCTCTGGCGCCGCCTCGACCAGGAGGGGTTCGGCTTCCAGACCGACGTCTCCGGCGGCTGGGTTTCGGATAGCTGGCGCTTCGAGGGGGCGATCCGCAACGCGAGCGGCTCGGGCGTGGTCTGGGAATCGGGCTGGAAGGAGATCGAGCCGCCCGACCTCTTCCTCGGCGCGGGCTGGAAGCGCGACGTTCCCTACCTCTACGGCCAGCTCCGCCTGGCCTGGCAGAGCGCGGGCGTCTTCCAGGAACAGGGCAAGTCGGGCGTCGAGTTCTCCGGAAGCGTCGCCGACACCGCGAATTCCGTCCGCCTGGCCGGCGGGCGGGCCTGGGAGGAGCCGCTGGAGTGGCTTTCCGCCTCCTCGCTGGCGGCGGAGTTCGTCGTGGAGCGCTGGGTCACGCTCCGCGCGGGGTTCCCCTCGGTCGGGTCCCCGTCGGAATGGAGCGCCGGCGGCGGCGTCCGCTGGAAGGAGTTCCTCCGGTTCGACTACGCCTTCCGCCACCATCCCGCCCTGAAGGCGGTCCACCAGGTGACCCTGGGGATCAATCCGTGGGGGTGGTGACTTTTTTGCGGCGGTTTGGTAAATTTCTTGAGACTTGACATTGCGGTTTTTGGGGAATAGAGTATAGGTATGGACTTTGAAACTCTCAGCGACAGCAGGGCCGTCGGTTCGTTCGACTTGATCAGCCCGCCGTTGACTCCCATCGGACTCATCGACGCGCAGCAGCTGCTGAAGGCCATCACGTCGCACGTGCAGACGGGATCGCGCCATCTGGTGGTGGACTGCAGCGGTCTCGAGGGCATCTACAGCGACACCCTCAACGCGCTCGGCCACATCGGCCGCGTGCTCCAGAGCCACGGCTGCTCCCTGGGCGTGCTCGCCCCGACGGAATCCATCGCGAAGGCCTGCGCCCCGCTGAACGGCCTGGTCAACTGCTATCGCTCCGAACCCGAGCTGCTCAGCGCCTCGGTGGAGGTGATGAACACCGGCGCGGTGCCGCCCAAGGCCGCGCCCGCCGCCGAAGCCCATCTGCTCCGCGAATCGCAGGGCGGCGCGCCCGCGGCTCCGGCTTCCGCGCCCGTGGCTCCGTCTCCGGCCCCCGCCGCTCCGGTGCCCGCGCCGCAGGCGGCCCCCTCGCCCTTCGACCCCGCCTCCTCCGCCGTCCAGATGGAACCCGACGAGGAGGACGAACCGGAAACCGCCGCCCCCGTCTTCGGCTCCGACGCCGAGGTCTTCGGCGAAAGCCCGGCCGCCGCTTCCGCGCCCGCTCCCGACGGAATCTCGCTGGAGGGAAGCTCCCTCGGCGACGTCGGCCTTCCCGCCGGAACCCCCGCGGTCGACCCGGCGCTCGAGAGCGAACTGCTCGCGGAGACCGCGGCGTTCGACGGAACGCGTCCGTCGCCCGCCTCCCGCGGCGACGATCCCCTCACCCGCGTCTTCCCCATCGAGGAAGGCGGACTGGGCGACGCCCTGCTCGGCGCCGCCAACTCGTCCCCCGCCACCACGCGCATCTCCGTCCGCGCCGTCGAAGAGGCCATCGTCGACGACGGCGAGGCGGTCGCCAAGCGGCTGCAGAACGACGGCGCGGTGCCGCGCATCGAAAAGCCCGAGGAACAGCCCGCTCCCGCGGAACCCTCGCCCAAGGAGGCCCGGAAGGCCGCCCGCGCGGAACGCGACGCCGCCAAGGCCGCGGCCAGGGAGGCCGCTCGCGCCGCCAAGGAGGCCGCCAAGGCCGCCAAGCTGGCCGCGAAGGCCGAACGCGAAGCGGCCCGGGCCGCGAAGAAGGGCGGGAAGGCCCCCGAGCCCCGGCCCGGGGAGACGGCGCCGGACGCCGCCGCCCCCGTCCCGCAGCAGCAGAGCAAGCTGATCGCGGCGCTCGTCGTCGTCATCGTGCTGCTCCTCCTGCTCGACACGCTCGCGGGCGTGGTCTTCGCCGGGATCTACTTTGGTATCTTTTGACCGATAGGAGCCCGTTTTTCCCACAGGTGGCAGCATGCAGGTCTATTCCTCCGCCTTTTCCGGCCGATCGCCGCGGAAAAGCGGATTCGGCCGGCATCGCGGACCCCGCCGCCCCTTTCGGTTCCCCCTCATCCGGATTCTCGCGCTGGTCGGCCTGATCTGGCTGGCCCACCACCTCGTCTTCGCCCCCTCTTCGGAAGAGAGCGCGTCCGCGACCGCCGCCTCCGCGGCCGTCGCTTCCGCGGACAAGGCCCTGGCGAAGGCCTCCAAGGCCAAGGCGCCCGTCGCGGCGGCGACCTCCCCGGGCGCGCCGTCCCCGTCCGCTTCGCCCGCCGCCCCTCCGCGCGACCGCGAGGCCCGGGCCGCGTCGCGGCCTCTGCCCGCGGGGCCGACCTCCCCGTGCGACAACCTCTTCCGCGTCGACCGCGCCTCCCTGGGCAAAGGCCGCACGCGCTACACCTACCACTTCCTCGCCGACAGCGCGGTCTGGTCCTGCGTCGACGACACCGCGCGCGTCCCGGCGCAGCTCCGCGACTTCGTCGTGGAGGGGCTCCTCGCCTCGCAGGAGCTCCGGCAGACGCTCGACATGCGGTTCGCCGTCGCCCCGAACGGGCAGGCCGAGGCCTGGTCCTGGAGCTCCGGCCCCGAATGGCGCTCCTACCGCCTCGACGGCGAGAACTGGGTGGACTCGTCGGGATGCGCCCGCGGCATGCCCTGCCCGTGGAGGAACTTCGCGGAGCAGAAGGGTGTCTCGCTTCCCGGCGCCCGCTGGCGGCCCGATCTGGGCAAGGGAAAGCCCGTCTACTCCTTCCTGGGCGGGCAGGTGGTCGAGAAGAGCCAGACGGACGGCGCGTGGAACGTCACGGTGCACCATCCGCCCGAGATCTACGCGCAGTGGAGCGGGCTGCGCCTAGTGCGGCCCGGCGTGCGCGTGGGCGGCATGGTCGACGCGGGGACGCCGCTGGGCGCCTCCGGCGACTCGGCGCCGACGCTGCGCGTGTGGATGCACGGCAAGCCGGTGGATCCCGTCCTCTTCTGGCGCAAGGCCCGCCCCGGACGGAGCGGCGGAACGGAGGCTCCCGATGCGGGCTGAACCCTTCGCCGCGCTCCTCGCCCTGGCCCTGGCGGCCTGCTCGGTCGACGAGATCCCCGAGGCGCCGGTGGCCTTCGACAAGGGCCGCGTCTACGAGGGGCTCGGCGTCTACAAGAGCGTCGAGCTCGCGGGCGGCGACGAGTACTTCGCCTACGGCGAGCCGCT
>CADBQJ010000018.1 GCA_902796785.1 Fibrobacter succinogenes | reverse complement strand
GCGGTGGCGCCGTAGCTCAGCGAGAGAGGCATCTGCACCTTCCACTCGTCGGGCATGAACTTGTTGAGCTGCATCTTGAAGTCGCCGCGGAAGTCGACCGTGCTGGCCGCCTCGGCGGGCGTGGGCAGCCCCGTGCCGCCGGCGGCGTTGAGCGGGGCGAAGGCGCCGTCGCGGTACTGCGCGTCGCCGGAGACGGTGACGAAGTCGGCGAAGTCCAGCTGCGCCGCCACGCGCCCGGCGGTCCCCCAGCCGGAGCGCACGCCGGTCAGGCGCAGGTCGTCCACCCAGATGGACCCCTCGGCGGTCTCGCCCGCGGGCAGGTCCTTGTCCACGGCGATCGCCAGGCGCATCCAGTTGATCTTGCCCAGGTTGGGGTTGCCCACCACGCCCAGCACCTCGCGGCGGGAGTCCTTCGCCGTGTCGGCGATCGTCGCGATCAGCCAGTCCTCCAGCGCCTCGCGCTTGACGAAGCCCGTGTCGGCCGCGCCGCCGCGCGTCCGCCAGAGCGCCCCGTCGGCGGTCCAGCGCCGGTCGCCCTTGAGCCCGGTCCACTCCTTCAGGTCGATCGTGAACCGGTTCTCGCGCCAGTTCCTCTCGTGGCAGTCGACGCGGTCCTTGTCGTCGCGGAAGACCGAGCAGGAGGAGGGCGTGGGGCGGAACGACCATTCGTAGTACTCGGAGCCGCCCTGCAGCGAGCCGCGGCCCAGCTGCAGGATGAAGCGCAGCCTGCCCGCCGTGGCGGACCCGGCGTCCTGGTCCAGGTGGATCTCCATCGACATCTTCGTGTACTGCGTGAGGTCCTTCTCCTCGCTGTCGAAGAAGCGGGTGGCGGTCACCGTCTGGCCGGGGTGCAGGTGCGAGAAGTCGAGCGCCAGCGACTGCTCGCGCTGCTTGATCCCGTCGCCGTCCTCCTCCTCGGTGACGTAGGGCGACTTCACGTAGGCGCCGATGTCGTCGCGCGTGTTGATCACGCGGACCTTCAGGCCGTTCGAGTCGGGCGAGGAGGAGGGGATGTCGTAGTCGAGGTCCACGACCGAGCCGTTCACCGTCGACTGCTGCGAGTTGACGTCGGCCGGGGTCTCGTAGAGGTCGGACCGCTCGGAGCCCTCCCACTGGTTGCCCACCACGGCGAAGCGCGCCAGCTGCACGGTGGCGCTCGCCACGCCCGAGGGCAGGTCGCCGATCCAGAGGCGCGTGTAGGCGGCGTTGCCCAGGATCGTCGCGGCGTCCGCTCCCTCGGAGCTTACGACGGCGTAGACGTCCTCCAGCGGGATCCGGTAGCGCCGCCAGCCGTTGCGCAGCTCCTCGTAGCCGTAGCCCTCGCCCAGGTCGATCCTGTACCGGACGAACTCCTCGTCCACGTCCAGCGCGCCCGACCCGTTCAGGTCCTCGGTGTCGAAGCCGCGCCCGCCGTAGACGTCGTTGTTGTTCCCCTCGGTGCCGTTGATGCGGCGGTCGGGGTTCGAGGCGTCCTTCTGGTCGTCGTACTCGTAGTCGTCGCCCGCGGGGTCGTTCGTGCCCGAGACCGAGAAGCCCGTGCAGGAGCTCCCGACGCACTCCCACCGCGTGGCGCTCTCCTGCGACGAGGGGACGCCGTCCAGGCCGTGGTCGTGCTCCTGCGTGCCGGTGTAGAGGTTGCCTTCGGAGTTCAGCAGCCCGTTGGGCTCGGCGCCGTTGATCGAGACGTCCTCGGAGATGCGGCCGAAGTCGACGTAGAGCGCGCCCTGCGACCCGCGCGTCACCAGCTCGACGTAGCGGTAGGTGCTCATGTCGGCGTAGTAGTCGGAGTTCGCGCGCATCACGCCGCCCCAGGAGCGCCCCTGCAGGTTGTCGTTCGCCGTCAGGTTCAGCTGCAGGATCCCCACGTCCTGCCGGTCGACGGTGCTGGAGCCGGTGTTGCCGTAGATGCGGTTGAAGTCGATCGTGATGTTCGAGTGCCAGACCAGCTCGCCCATGTGGCGGTAGTCCAGGTCGGGGTCGCGCAGCGAGCTCCCCGCGCCGCCCGGCGGCGAGGCCCCGTACCACGAGACGCGGCGCAGCGAAAAGGGCAGCTCGCGCCGGCTGGACTCGAAGTCGTCGAGCAGCGCGCTCCCCTTGGTGTTGGGGTTGTGCCAGGAGCGGGCCACTTCCGCCTCGAAGAGCCAGCGCGACTTCTTCTTCGTGTCGATCAGCGGGATCCCGTTGACGAGGGCGTCCATCCACTTCGCGCCGTCGGTCAGCCGGAGGTTGGCGCCCCACAGCGCGCTGCTGAAGGGCTCGCGCCCGTAGTGCGGCGTGTTCTCCGACGTGCTCTGGCTGCGGTAGAGGAAGGTGACGCCGAACAGGCTTCCCTCGCCCAGCCGCTTGAACGGCAGCTCGCCGCGCACGCCGAAGAGGAACTTGTTCTCGATGCGGAAGAGCGGCTCGCACTCGTACGACACCGAGATCTCCGCGTTGGGGTCCTTCGCCCGCTCGGAGATCAGCTCGATCTGCCCCAGCTCGTAGATCACCTCGTAGTCGATCCCGCGCTGCAGCGTGGTCGACCCGATCTTCAGCTTTTCGGACCCTTCGGCGATGTCGACGCACCCGCCGGAGGAGACCGACTGGCTTTCGCTCACGCGCAGCGTGGTGCGGCGCCGCTTGGCGGTCCCGGCGAAGCTGTAGCGCGACTCCACGCGCGAGATGTTGCGCGCCTTCGTCTCGTAGATGGCGGCCTCGGCGGTGTCGAGGATGCGGAACGGCTCGAGGCAGACCCGCGCGGCCCAGTCGGAGGGCACGCCGCGCGACGAGTCGGGGTGGGGCGGATTCTCCTGGCACGGGAGGATCAGCTCGCCCTGGTCGTTGAAGACGTCCTTGTCGTTGCGCAGCAGCCGCCCCTCCTCGTCGGCCAGGCCGAGGAGCGTGAGGTTCGAGACGCCCTGGGGGTTCGACGCCGCGCCCTTGGCGTTCACCACGCGCATCGTGAAGCCGGACTGGCTGGCGTTGCTCCCCACGCTGTACCGGTTGCGCTGCTGCAGCGGCTGCAGGTCCTCCAGCTCGTCGCGCTCGGTCTTGAAGACCACCACCGTGCCGCCGTTGCTGATGCCGGACGACCCGACCGACAGCCCCTCGGGCGAGCTCCACGTGGCGGCGTAGAAGCCGTCGCGCGTGCCGCGCAGGATCGTGACCGTCCGCCGCTCGGGGTCCCAGGTCCACTCCTGGTTCGAGCGCCCCGTGCCGACGCCGCCCTCCATCTTGCGCAGCGTCATGTTGGTGCGGTAGGTCTGCCGCTTGCCGTTCTTGTCGTAGTAGACGGCCGTCGCCTCGCGGACCACGTTCGTGCTCTTGGCCACGGAGGAGGCGTTGGCGACGGTGTAGAGCACCAGCCCCGGCTTGTTGTCGGTGGTGGGCATGCGGTCGCGGATCGCCGCCTCGACCCATTCGGTCCGGTCGCGCAGCGTGAGGAAGTAGTGCTTCCAGGCCACGAACTCCTTGTCGCGGATCGTGTATTCCGTCGAGGTGCTCTGCGGGTTGATGGTGTAGCTCTCCTGCGAGCCGCCTTCCTGCGAGGCGATGGCGGTCACGTTCACCGGCCCGAACTTCCAGCGCGACTTGATGCCGAAGAGCCCCTTGTGGTTCTCGGAGTAGCCCGTCAGCTCGGTGCCCGGCAGCGAGAGCGAGGTGTTGCCCGCCTCCACCTCCTGCAGGATGTGGTCCTCGAACTCGCCGGGCTTCGACTCGCGGTAGGTCACCTTCACGTCGTTCTTGATCGACAGCTCGTCGGAGGTGGCCACCTCCACGGTGATGTAGCGCCCGATGCGCCCCTTCACGCGCAGCGACGGCTCGAAGTCGGGCGTGAACCCGGGCCACAGGCTGGTGCCCGGCGATCCCGACACCTTCTTGCCGCGCCCGCTCACCGAGAAGACCATGCTCCCCTCGATCTCCAGTCGCGGCTTGTCCAGCTCGAACTTCTTCAGCCAGGCCGGCAGCTTGACGGGGATGTCGAGGTCGTAGGTCGCGTCGTCGTCGGGCGCGTCGGACTTTTCCTGCCCGATGAGCGAATTCAGCCACAGCCGGCGCAGCGCCAGCTCGTTCATCCTGATCGCGTAGTCGCCGATGTCGCCGTAGCTCCCCGACCACAGCGGAGTCGACTCGCCGGAGCGGCGGTTGCGCGCCTTCTTCGTGATCTCCACGCGGCGCGTCTGGTAGTCCACGTCGTGGTCGACGCTCTCCGATCCCTCGGGGGCCTTCAGCACCCCCTTCCCCTCGTCGATCCCGCGCGGCGGGAGCATGTGGTCGAGCGGCGCGGACTGCGCGGGCGCCCCCAGGTAGGAGAGGTCGGCGGGGCCGGGCAGCCCCTCCACGACGACGCGCGAAAAGTCCGGTTCGTCGTCCGGATCCCCGCTTTGGCCATAGACCGCCCCGTACCCGCCGAGAGACAGGCATGCCGCGGCCAACAGGCTCCGAAGGTGTCGGATCCGAAACGCCATTTTGGGAGTCTTAATATAGGTAGATAAAATAGGTTCGCCCTTTCCCGCCGCCCGAAAAGCTACCTTTGGCGCCATGGACCGCGCCAGACGCCGTCATTTCGGCCAGAACTTCCTCTGCAACGACGCCGTCATCCGGGCGATCGCCGGCGACCTTCCCGTCCGCCCCGGCGAACGGATCCTCGAGATTGGCCCGGGCCACGGCGCCCTCACCCAGTACCTCCTCCGCACCGAGGCCCGCGTGACCGCGGTCGAGGTGGACCCGGACTGCGTCTCCTACCTGCGCATCCGCAAGGAGCGGGGCGACCTCCCTGGCCATCTGCGGATCGAGCGGTGCGACTTCCTCAAGTACGACGTCGACGGCTACTTCGCCGAAGAGCCCGACGAGAAGCCCTGGATCGTCGGCAACCTCCCCTACAACTGCGCGACCCCGATCCTCACGGGGCTCGTCCCGCGCCTGGACAGGGTCAAGGGGGTGATGGCGATGGTCCAGCTCGAGGTGGCCAAGCGCCTCTGCGCCGAACCCGGCGGCAAGGACTTCGGCTTCCTCTCCGTGCTGCTCCAGGGACGCGGACGCGCGCGCATCCTCCGCCGCGTCGAGCCCGCGAACTTCAAGCCCGTTCCCAAGGTGATGTCGGCCACGGTGATGATCGAGGCGCGGCCCGACCCGCTGCCCGCCGGGCCCGAGTTCCACGCCTTCGCCTCGCTCTGCTTCGCGCAGAAGCGGAAGATGCTCTACAACACGCTCTCGGGCGCCTACCCGCGCGACGCGGTGCGCGACGCGCTCGCCGAAATGGGCGTGGACGAGACGGTGCGGGCCGAGGCGCTTTCGGCCGACCGGCTGTTCGAGCTGTTCGGGAAGCTGGGGCTGCCTCCGGCGATCGCCGCCGGCGCGAAGTCCGATTCCTAGGGGGTTCGCGGGCCGTCCTGGAGGGCGAGCCACTCGTCGAGACGGGCCAGCGGGCTCCCCTCCGCGAACGGACGGAATCCCGAAAACGCGCGGACAAGTTCCGCGACGGCGTCGCGCGCGGCCTTCGCCAGCTCCTCGTGCGGAAGCGTCCATTCCGCCCCGCCGAACTCCACGACGACCATCTCTCCGGTCCGCGCCAAGCGCATCGCCTCGCGGTCGGCGGAGAAGTCGATCCAGCATTCGTCCATGGCGGTCTCGAATTCGGAGAGCCCGTTCGCGAGCTCGTGCAGCCACTCGTCGACCCGGCAGTAGGAGGTGCGCGCCTCGCGGCCGCATCCCTCCAGCAGCACGACGCCGGCGGCGTCGTCGGGGGAAAGCGGAACGGAATCGTCGAGAAGAAGTCGGAAGGTCAGTCGGCTCATTTCCGAAAGATACCTCTTCGGACGGCGCGGGCGGGTCAGCCCCGCTTCGCGGTCAGGGCGGCGGCTTCCTTCGCGAACGCCTCCACCTTCTCCCAGTCGGTGAAGACGTACTCCTTCGTCGGGTCGGTCGGCCCGCCGGTGTAGCTCATGAGGAGCCTCAGGATCGCGCGTTCGAGGAAGTTGTAGCGCGGATAGAGCAGCGCCCCCGCGAAGACGGAGCAGATGTCGGGCTTCCAGCTCGTCTTTTCCAGGTAGTGGCGGGTGTAGACGTTGGTTTCGGGAGTGTTCTTCCCCTCCTTGCGGGCCACCAGGTTCACGGCGAAAAAGCCGTTCGGAACCGCGGCGAGGCGGTCGAGATGGCGTTCGACG
>CADBQJ010000017.1 GCA_902796785.1 Fibrobacter succinogenes | reverse complement strand
GGCTGGCTCTGCGTGTTCAACCTGCAGTACGTCGACGTGGACGCCGACGCCTACTTCGGCCGGCGGTGAGCGGATGGAACTGCTGAAGTTCGTCGTCAAGCGCCTGCTCGCCATCGTGGTCTCCGTCGCCTGCGTGGTGGCGCTCACCTTCGCCATGATGCGCGTCGTCCCCAGCGACTACTTCGCCCAGATGGAGCTGCGCTACGGCGCCAACACCGCGGGCAAGCAGATGCTCGACCAGCAGCGCGAGGAGTACCGGCGGATCTTCCACCTCGACGACCCGCTCTGGAAGCAGGTGGGGCGCTACTTCGTCCGCGTGATGAAGTGGGACTTCGGCCCCTCCTACAAGGAGCCCAACGAACCGCACAAGATCACCGAGCTGGTCAACGCGAAGTTCCCCGTCACGCTCAGCGTGGCCCTCGCGGGGATGGGGATCGCGCTGCTCGTGGGGGTCCCCCTGGGCGTCTTCGCGGCGCTCAGGCGCAACACCTGGGTCGACTACCTGCTCACCTCCGCGTCGATGGTCGGGCAGGTGGTGCCGCCCTACGTGCTGGCGGTGCTGCTCACCCTCTTCTTCGCGGTCTTCGTCCGCAACTTCCAGATCGGCGACTCCTTCCCGCTGGCCTGGCTGGCGCTCCCCTCCGAAGGGTGGGGGAGCTGGAAGAACGCCGTGATGCCCGCCATCGCGCTCGGGGCCGCCCCCATGGCCGCCGTGGCGCGCTACATCCGCTCCAGCGTGCTCGAGACGCTCGACCAGGACTTCGTCCGCACGGCCCTCTCCAAGGGGCTCGGGCGCCTGCGCGTCGTCGTCCGCCACGCCCTCCGCCCCTCGCTCGTCCCCGTGGTGACGGTGATGGGGCCGCAGCTCGGGTACATGATCGTCGGCTCGGTGCTGGTGGAGGACCTCTTCCGCCTGCAGGGGCTGGGGTCGCTCTTCGTCGGCGCCATCAACGAGCGCGACGTCCCGCTGGTCATCACCTCCACCTTCATCCTGGCGGCGACGGTGATGCTCGTCAACCTGGTCGTGGACCTTCTCTACATGGTGATCGATCCGCGCATCCGCCCGAAGGACCTGGGGTAGCCATGGAACCGGAAGAAAGCTCCGTCATCGACCCCCTCGACGCCTTCCGGCCCGGCTCGCCGACGGCCGAACCGCCGCCCGGGCTGCCCGCCGAGCCGCCGAAGTCCGCGCGGACCGGCTGGCGCCACGACTTCAGGGTCTTCCGCAGGCACAAGCCCGCGGTCGCCGGCCTGGTCTACGTCGTCCTCCTGCTGCTGGCCTCGTTCCTGGGCCCGGTCTTCTTCGACATGGACTACGAGAAGGGCGACCCGCTGCAGACGCTGGTCTCGCCCTGCGCGGCGCACCCCTTCGGCACCGACCAGCAGGGGCGCGACATCCTGGTGCGCAACCTCCACGCCGCGCGCAACGCCATGATCGTGGCCGTGGTCTCGGTGGTCGTGGGGCTCGTCGTCGGCGGGCTGATCGGCGCCTTCTCGGGCTACGTCGGCGGGGCCTTCGACCTCGTCGTGATGCGCCTGGTGGACGTGATGTTCGCCTTCCCGCAGATACTGCTGCTGATCCTGCTGCTGGTCGCCATCCCCGACTCGATGGACCGGCGGATCTCGATGTTCGTCGCCATCGGGGTGACGAGCTGGGCCGGCTACGCGCGCCTCGTCCGCGGGCTGGTGATCCAGGCCAAGAACGAGGACTACGTCGAGGCGGCGCGGTGCCTGGGCGCCACCGACTTCCACGTCATCCGCAAGTACATCCTGCCGAACATCGCCGGCCCCGTCATCGTGGCGGTCAGCTTCGGCATCCCCTCGGCGATGATGGCCGAGTCGGGCATGAGCCTGATCGGCCTGGGGCTCCGGCCCCCCATGCCCTCCTGGGGCAACCTGATCTTCGACGGCGCGCGCGAGATGCTGGGCTTCCCGCACCTGGTGCTCTGGCCGTCGCTCACGTTCGCGCTGACGCTGCTGGCCTTCACCTTCATCGGCGACGGCCTGGGAGGGGTCTATGGAAAGGACAAATGACCCCGTCCTGAGCGTGCGGAACCTCTCGGTCTCCTTCGCCGACGCCGCGGGGACGCTCCACGCGGTCGACGACGTCTCGTTCGACGTGCCCGAGGGCGGCATCCTGGGCGTGGTCGGCGAATCGGGCTCGGGCAAGACGGTCTCGCTCATGTCGACCATGGGGATGATCGAGAGCTCGACGATGCACGTCTCCGGGTCGGCGCTCTTCCGCGGGCGCGACCTGCTGAAGATGGACTTCGCCGAGCGGGCCGCGCTGCGCGGGCGCGAGATCGGCTTCGTCTTCCAGAACCCGCTCGGCAGCCTGAACCCGGTGATGCGGATCGGCGCGCAGATCGCCGAGGCGCCGCTCTTCCACGGGCTGATCAACCGCCGCCAGGCCCGCGACTGCGCGATCTCGCTGCTGGAGTCGGTGGGGGTCGCCAACCCCGAGCGGCGGCTCGACGACTACCCGCACCAGTTCTCCGGCGGCGAGCGCCAGCGCGTGATGATCGCCATCGCCATCAGCTGCGGCCCCCGGCTGCTGATCTGCGACGAGCCGACCACGGCCCTCGACGTCACCGTGGAGCGCAAGATCCTCGAGCTGCTCTTCTCGCTGCGCGACCGCCGGAACCTCTCCATCGTCTTCATCACGCACGACCTGACCGTGGCGATGAACTTCGCCGACGAGATCTCGGTCATGTACGGCGGCGCGATCATGGAGCGCGGTTCCGCCCTCCAGGTGCTCTCCAACCCCGCGCACCCCTACACGCGCGAGCTCTTCTCCGCCAACATGGAGGTGGGGAAGGGGAAGCGGCGCGGCGAGGAGCCCGCCGGAACGCCCGCGGAGTTCTTCCGCGGCCGCGAGGGGTGCCCCTTCGAGCCCGCCGGCGGGCCGCCGTTCGTCTCGCGCTCGCGCATGCGCGAGGTGGAGGGCGAGCCGGGCCACTGGGTGAACGACCTCCACCGCTACACGCTCGAAACCGACGGGGTGGTCGCATGACCGTGCGCAACCTCCTCGAGGTGGGGAACCTCTGCAAGAGCTTCGGCCGCGGGAAGAACGCGATCCGGGCCGTCGACGACGTCTCCTTCAGCATCCGCGAGGGGAGCACGCTCGGCGTGCTGGGCGAATCGGGCTCGGGCAAGACCACCCTCGGGCGGTGCGTGCTGCGGCTCGTCGAGCCCGACTCGGGCCGCATCCGCTTCGACGGCAAGGAGCTCACCTGGCTCACGCCGGCCGAGATGCGCCAGTGCCGGCGCGAGATGCAGATGATCTTCCAGAACCCGCTCTCCTCGCTCAACTCCAAGATGACCGTGGCGCAGAACGTGGCGGACCCGCTCGACATCTGGTCCGTCGGCACGCCGGCCTCGCGCCGGGCGCGCGTCCGCGAGCTGCTCGACATGGTGGGGCTGGCCTCCAAGAGCGCCGACGCCTATCCGTGGGAGTTCTCCGGCGGGCAGCAGCAGCGCGTGGCCATCGCGCGCGCCCTGGCCGTGGAGCCCCGCCTGCTGGTCTGCGACGAGGCCACCTCCGCGCTCGACGCCTCGGTGCAGTCGCAGATCGTCGAGCTCCTGCTCCGGCTGCAGAAGGAGATGCGGCTCACCTACATCGTCATCAGCCACAACCTCGGCGTCGTGGAGCGCATGAGCGACGAGGTGCTGGTGATGGAGCGCGGGAAGATGCGCGAGCTCTCCACGACCGAGGAGATCTACCGTTTCCCCAAGAGCGACTACACCAAGACGCTCATCCACGCCGTGCCGCGCATGCCCACGCCGCAGGAGCTCGCCGCCCGCGGCCGCCCGCTTCCGCGGCTCTGAAAACAGACGACAAAAAAAGCCCCGGAAGTCCGCTCTCCCGAAGTGGTTCGGGCGCGAACTCCCGGGGGAGTCCGGAAAGACGGTCTAGTGGACCATTTCCATGTCGTCGGGGCTGTCGGAGCCGGCCGCGACCTGGCCGCCGCATTCGATCCAGAAGGTGACGAAGGTCTTCAGCTCGGCGGAGCCGGCCTTGTAGTTGCGTTCTTCGGTGGTGGCGGAGGCCACGCAGGAGGCCCCTTCGGGTCCCTTGAAGGCGAGCGTCTTGGAGACGGTGCCGGTTTCGTTGGTGTAGACCAGGGTGACCTGGGCCTCTTCGCCGCCCTTGAGCAGCACTTCGGAGGCGTTGGCGGCCTTGTCGTTGACGGCGGCGACGGTCACGGTGCCGGTGGCGGGGGCGCCGACGGTCAGCGTGGTGACCTGTTCGGGAGGCAGCGAGCCTTCGAAGGCCTGGAACTTGGAGGAGCCGGCGCAGGCGGCGAGGGCGAGCGAGACGGCGGCGACGGCGAGGACGGTGACGGGTTTCATGTGAACTCCTTGTGGAAATCGTCGTCGTCAAAGATAACAAGCCCGCCGAGGGCGGCGCGCGGGGGCCCCGCTTGCTACCTTTAGGGCCGGAAAACCGCCCAGGAGCACGCCATGACCGCCAAAATCATCTCCGGAACCGCCGTCCGCGACCAGATTCTCCAGGAACTGAAGGCCGAAACCGAACGCCTGAAGGCGAAATACGGCCGCGCGCCCGGGCTGGTGACCATCCTCGTGGGCGAAAACCCCGCCTCCGTCTCCTACGTGACGAGCAAGATCCGCACCGCGCAGTCGCTCGGCTTCCGCGAAGTGCAGTGCAACCTCCCCGCCGACGTCTCCCAGGAGGCGCTGCTGGCCAAGATCGCCGAGTTCAACGCCGACCCCGGGACCGACGGCATCCTGGTGCAGCTCCCGCTGCCGAAGCAGATCGACGAAAAGGCCGTGCTGAACGCCATCGACCCCGACAAGGACGTGGACGGCTTCCATCCCGTGAACGTCGGCCGCCTGATGATCGGCGGCGACCAGGTCCTCTTCCCGCCCTGCACCCCCGCGGGCATCCAGGAGCTGCTGGTCCGGAGCGGCTGCGAGCTCTCCGGCGCCGAAGTGGTCGTGGTGGGCCGCTCGAACATCGTCGGCAAGCCCATCGCGGTGATGCTGATGCAGAAGGGCCGCGCGGCCAACGCCACCGTGACCGTGGTCCACACCGGCAGCCGCGACATCGCGGAACACTGCCGCCGCGCCGACGTGCTGATCGTGGCCGCGGGCGTCCCCGGCCTGGTCAAGCCCGAGTGGATCAAGCCCGGCGCCACGGTGATCGACGTGGGCGTGAACCGCGTGGGCGAGAAGATCTCGGAAAAGACCGGGAAGAAGATCGCGATTCTCAAGGGCGACGTCGACTTCGAGGAGGCCTCGAAGATCGCGGGCGCCATCACCCCCGTCCCCGGCGGCGTGGGCCCGATGACCATCACGATGCTGATGCGCAACACGGTCCGCGGCATGAAGCGCCGCGTGGGCGAGCCGCTCTCCTAGCCCTTCAGGGCCCAGCAGATCCCGTACTGGAAGGAGATGCCGACGGGCGTGTAGCCCGGGTCGGTGAAGTACTTGTCGTCGTTCATGTTGCGGACGCGGTAGAAGAGCTCGAAGTCGCGGATGCGCATGCGGGCCTCGAAGTCGAGCGCCAGCCACGAGCCCAGGTGCACGGCGTGCGCGCGGTTGGTCGACGCGTCCTGCGCCCAGCCCATCCGGTCGCCGATCCACTGCCAGCCCCACTTCATCGAGAGGTCGAGCGCCTTGTTGTTGAGCACGCGGCGCTGCCAGAGGATGTGGCCCGCGTAGTGGCGGTCGGGGATCGAGTTGAGCCGGAAGGTCGAGCGGTCGCCCTTCACCTCGAGCGTCGGGACGAAGTAGCGCCGCAGCGCGAACTCCCAGTTGCCCAGCCGCACCGCGCCGCCCGCGTGCCAGCGGAACGACTCGGCCCGATCCCAGTTGCGCAGCCCGAAGGCCAGCGTGTCGCTGACCGTCTCCGCGCTCCCGTCCGCGAGCGTCTCCAGCCCGGTCGAGCCGATCCAGTCCTCGGAGCGCTCCCAGCGTGCGCCTCCCTCGAGCGAGAGGTATTTCGAATCCCAGCGCGCGCGGCCCTCCAGGGCGCGGTTGCGCTGCGGCGCCAGGTCGCGGTTCGGGAAGACGATCCGGCCGTTGACGAAGACGTAGCGCTGCTCCAGCGTGGGGGCGCTCTCCTGGCTCGAGCCCAGCGCGCGCAGCGTGAAGCCATGCGAGCTCCAGGACATGTCGGCGGAGGAGGCCGGGCTCCAGGACTGTTCGTCCTCCGGCGTGGAGAGCCGCGCGAAGCCCCACTGCGCGGTCATGCGGAAGTCGCCCAGCGCGGGCGTCCACTCCACCAGCCCCAGCTCGCGGTCCTCGTGGAGCGCGGAGAGCGAGTCGGTCCCGGGCAGGGCGGGGTAGTCGTCCACGTCGCGGAACTCCCAGTCCAGCCGGAGCGCCGGCCAGGGGAGCGGCTCGGAGTGCGGTTTGTCCGCGTCGGAGAGGCGGACCGTCCCGCCCAGCAGCTCGTCGGAGAGGCGCGCCTCGGACGCGGTCTTCTTCAGCGAGACGTTCACGGGGTCGTTCTCCCAGACGTAGGGGGCCAGGTGGTCCCAGCCGATCTCGCGCTCGGCCGTCCGGACCAGGACCTCGCCCTTGAAGGGCGTTCCCAGCGGGAAGAGGGCGCGCGCCCCGAAGCCGACCGTCTCGCGCCGCACGTCGAAGGCGCTCCGCTTCCAGGTCAGCTCGGTGTAGGGGAGCGTCTTGCCCGGCACGGGGAGGACGGCGGGCGACTCGTCGGAGCCGTTGTCGGAGAAGAGCGCGTGGAGGGCGAGCGCGAACCGTCCGTGGCGGATCTGCGCCCACGGCGCGAACTCCCAGGCGTCGATCGCCAGCGCGCGGCCGGTGAAGGGGATCTGCGAGGAGTCGCGCCCGAAGCCGGAGAGGAAGGTCTGGTGCGCCGCCTCCTGGTATTTCCAGGCGAGCGCGGAGTCGGAGGAGAGCGAGAAGACCTCGATGCCCAGCGAGATCGAGTCGGTCAGCAGCCGCCGGAACTGCAGCTCGAGCGCGTTGGCCGAGAAGCCGCCGCGCCCCCAGCGCAGCACGGTGTTGGGGGAGTCGGGCTCGAGGACGGGGACGGTCCCCACGAGTCGGCCGTTGCTTCCGTAGAGGTCGAGGTCGGCCGGACGGTCCTCGAGCTTCGTCTGCGGGGCGAGGCCGCCCAGCCCGTGCGGGTTCTGGCGGACGTCGAACCCTTCGCCGAAGGGACGTTCCAGCCCGACGGTCCCCAAAATGCTCGCGGGGCGGCGGAGCTCCTCGCGGGCGCCGAGCCCCTCGTAGCGCCAGGGGAGCAGTCCGACCTCCGCGCGCGCGGCGTCTTCGGCGACGCTCTCCGTCCGCAGGTCGAAGCGGTCGCCGGCGAAGGCCGCGGCGGCCAGCGCCAGCAACGCGAGGAGAGCGCGCCTCAAGTCGACCCTCCGCGGGGAAGCGCGAAGACGACCAGCGAGTCGGCGAGGGTGTCGCCCTTGGCGTCGACGTAGCGGAAGAGGGCCCGCGCGGTGTCGGGCTCCAGGAAGACGAGCGCGGGCGAGAAGCCGTAGTTGCGCAGCGAGTCGAGCCACCATTCGTACCGGCCGCCCAGCTGTTCGGTCAGCGCCTCCGCGTTCCAGACGCGGAGCTCGCCGTCGAGCGAGGAGGTCACCTGCGGGCGCAGGCGGAGCGTGCACGGCGCGAAGACGGAGTAGCTGGCCGTCGGCCCGGAGCGGTCGGGCTCGAGCGGCTCCTCGGAGTCGACGGGGGAGAGCTCGATCGCGAGCTCGATCGGGATCGTGCGGTCGGGGTCGTAGAGGGCGTTTTCGCCGTTCGAGCAGCCCCCGGCCAGCGCGAGGCAGACCGCGAAGGCGCCCGCGGAGAGAGCCGGGAGCGCGTTTCGGAGGCGATGCGCGGACGGGGAACCCATGTTCCCCAAAGATACCATCCTCGCGCGGGCTAGGGAGCCGGCTCGGGCGCGTCGCCCGCGCCGCCCGGCGCGCCGTCGGCCCGGGTCAGCGAGTCCGACGCCGCCGTGTCCGCGGCGGCGTCCGCGCCGGGCGGCGCCTTGGGATGCGCGACCAGGGTCGCGGAGGAGGAGAAATCGGCGAGCGGCCGCCCGGAAGAGGAATCGTTCGGATGCGGAACGAGCGACTCGTCGGGCGTCGATGCGGGCGGCCGCTCGCCGGGAAGAGCGACGTGGACGGCGTTCCCCGTGTGGGAACCGCCGGAAACCTTTTCCTCGGCCGCGGCGGGTTCGCCGGGAGCCTGGTGGCGCAGCGCGCCGAAATAGCCCGCGGAGAAGCCGACGGCCAGGCCGAGGAGACCCGCCAGCAGGGCGTTCAGGGAGGGATGGCGCTGGGCTTTCATCGCTCGGCCTCCTTCTTTCGCTTCGCCTCGGGAAGTTCCGCCGTCGGGAAGAGGGCGACCATCAGCTGGCAGACCTCGTCGGCGGGCTGTTCCCTGTCCTTCGCGATCAGCCGCATCAGCCGGTCCTCGAAGGCCTCGATCTCGGCGGCGATCTTCCTCTTCGTCGCGGCGGAGACGGCGAAGGAGACGCCGCTCACGTGGCGCCGTTCGGGCGGCAGCTGCTCCACGGCCTTCGCGCCGAGCTCCATCATCTTCCGGTTGTAGTCGCGCACGGCCACCGAGGAGATCTCGTGGCCGGTGGTCAGGCAGGGCTCGGCCAGGAAGTACCGCCCGCCGGAGAGACGGACCATCCCCAGCTTCTCCAGCAGCGCCGCGCCGCGCTTGGCCTGCGCGGCGGTGACCGGCATGCGGAGGGCGCGCGCCACCTCGCCCCACTTGCCGTTCCACTCCTTCATGCAGAGCAGCTCGCGCAGCGCCGGAAGCCAGGGCTGTTCGTAGAAGCGGTAGTCCTCCTCGCCCACCACGCGCACGCGGTCGCGCTCGGCCAGCCGGAGCAGCCGCGCGTAGCGGTCGCGCTTGACGCCGGGCTCGGAGGCCTGCGTGAACTCCACCAGCAGGCGGAAGTAGGCGGC
>CADBQJ010000016.1 GCA_902796785.1 Fibrobacter succinogenes | reverse complement strand
CCCGCGACGTGGATGACGGAGCCGGCCACCAGGAAGAGCATGCACTTGAAGAAGGCGTGCGTGAAGACGTGGAACATCGACGCGGAGTAGCCCAGCGCGGAGACGCCGGCGGGGGAGACGGAGACGCCGAGCGAGAGGAGCATGTAGCCCAGCTGCGAGATCGTGGAGAAGGCCAGGATCCGCTTGATGTCCTGCTGGGCGACCGCGCAGACCGCCGCGAAGACCGCGGTGAAGGCGCCCACGGCGGCCACCAGGCGCAGCGTCTGCTCGGCGGCGGCGAAGAGCGGGAAGAGCCGGGCGGTCAGGTAGACGCCGGCCACCACCATCGTGGCGGAGTGGATGACGGCGGAGACCGGGGTCGGTCCCTCCATCGCGTCGGGCAGCCAGACGTGCATGGGGAACATGGCCGACTTGCCCCAGCCGCCGACGAAGATCAGGACCGTGGAGATCGCGAGGGCGTTGGCGCCGAAGAAGCCCAGCCCCACCGGGCGGTCGAGCAGCCGCGCCGCCTCGGGCGAGTTGAGCGCGGAGAAATCGAAGCTCCCCACGAAGTACGACGCGATCACGATGCCCAGCAGGAAGAAGGCGTCGGCGAAGCGGGTGACGATGAAGGCCTTCTTCGACGCGGCGACCGCGGCGGGCTTCTGGTACCAGAAGCCGATCAGCTGGTAGGAGGAGACGCCGACCAGCTCCCAGAAGACGTACATCTGGAGGACGTTGGTCGAGACGACCAGCCCCAGCATGGCGAAGGAGAAGAGCGAGAGGAGCGGGAAGAAGCGGCCGCGCGAGGGGTCTTCGCGCATGTAGCCGATCGAATAGATGTGGACGAAGAAGACGATGGCGCAGACCGTCGTCGTCATCATGACCGAGATGGGGTCGAGCAGCGCGCCGAAGACCGCGCGCAGCGGGTCGGCGGAGGAGAGCGGCCCGAAGGTCAGCCAGGGGAAGAGGTCGATCCGGAGCGCGCGCCCGGGGAGGTCCGGGGCGGCGGCGACGGCGCCGCGCCACTGCGCGGCCAGGAGCAGCGACCAGACGAAGGCCGCGCCGGAGAGGACGGTCGAGACAGGCCCGCTCCACGACTCCTTCTTCCGGCAGGTCCAGAGCCCGTTCAGGACGAACGACAGCAGCGGCAGCGCGGGGACGACCCAGCAGAAGCGCAGCGCGAGGGGAAGGTCGGTCGTCATGGGCTACCCGAACAGTTCGTTGATCTCGTCGGCGTCGAGCGTGCGGCGCCGGCGGTGCATGGAGACGAGGATCGCCAGGGCGACGGCCATTTCGGCGGCGGCGACGGCGATCGAGAAGAGGGAGAGCAGCGCCCCGCCCTCGGGGTCGGAGGCGCCGAAGCGGGCGAAGGCGATCAGGTTGACGTTCGCCGCGTTGAGCATCAGCTCGATCGAGAGCAGCATGCCGATCAGGTGGCGGCGGCTCAGCAGGCCGAAGAGCCCGACGGCGAAGAGCAGCGCGGCCAGCAGGAGAAGGCGTTCGAGCGTCATCTGTCCTCCTCCGTCCGGCGGGCGACGACGACCGCCCCGACGAGCGCCGCCAGCAGCAGCGCGGTCATCAGCTCGAAGGGGACCAGCGCCCCGCCTTCGTCGGGCGAGAGCAGCGTCCGGCCCAGCCCCTCGAGCGTGGAGAACCCGTCGTTCGCGGGCTCGCGGAGCGCGAGGGCCCCGGCGGAGCGGGAGACGGCGCGGCGGACCAGCGCGAGGAAGGAGCCCGCGAGGAGCGCGGCGACGGCGACGCGCGCCTTGCCCGACCGCAGGTGCCGTTCGCCCAGCCCCGAGGTCATCAGGATGGCGAAGACGACGAAGACCAGGACGCCGCCGACGTAGACCATCACCTGCGCCAGGGCGTTGAACTCGGCGTGCAGCGAGAGGTAGAGGACCGCGGTGCCGAAGAAGCAGAAGACCAGCGAGAGCGCCGCGTGCAGGACGTTCCGCGCCAGGACGGTTCCGAGCCCGCCCAGGACCATGGCCGCGGCGATCGCCGCGAAGACGGCGGTTTCGGCGTTCACGAACGTCCCTCCTTCCGGTTGAGGACGCGCTCGAGCGAGGCCTTGTCGGTCGTCGCGTTCTCGAATTCGCGGCCCATGCGGATCGCGCCCGTGGGGCAGGCCTCGACGCAGAGCCCGCAGAGCGTGCAGGAGTCCATGCGCCAGACGTACTTCCCGAGGACCTTCTTCCCGGCGAGGCTCTTCGTGCAGAGCACCGAGATCGAGGCGTTGGGGCAGGCCTTCTCGCAGAGCCCGCAGGCGATGCAGTCGTGGTCGCCGTTCGCGTCGTGGACCATCTCCAGGTTCCCGCGGAACCGGTCGGTCATCTTCAGCGTCGCGCGGTTCTCGGGGTACTGCTCGGTCACGATCCGCGAGGGGCGGAGGAAGTAGCCCATCGTCACGCGCATCCCCTTCGCGAGCGAGCGGATTCCGCGCGCGATCCGGGCGAGGCGGCCGTCTTCGGGCGGGCGGGGAACGATTCTCTTCGTCATGGCAGGATCCATCCCATGGCAAGCGCCAGCATGCCGAGCGCGAAGACCGCGAGGTTGGCGGGCAGCAGGGTCTTCCATTCCAGCGCGAGGAGCTGGTCGACGCGCGGACGCGGGAAGCTCCAGCGGAACCACATGTAGACGAAGACGATCGCGAGGGTCTTCGCGACCATCCAGACCACGCCGGGCACGGCCGCGAGGGCGGCGTCGACCGGGGCGATCCCGACCAGCGGCGGGAGGAAGCCGCCGAGGAAGAAGGTCGAGACGAGCGCGGCCTGGATCGTCATGTTGACGTACTCGGCCAGGTAGAACATGGAGAAGCCCATGCCGGAGTATTCGGTCTGGTAGCCGGCGGTCAGCTCCTGCTCGGCCTCGATCAGGTCGAAGGGTCCGCGGTTGAGCTCGGCCGTGGAGGAGACGAGGTAGAGGACGAAGGCGAGCGGCCCGACGACGGGCGCCTTGAAGACCCACCAGTCGAGG
Organism: Fibrobacter succinogenes; assembly: GCA_902796785.1. Lineage (GTDB taxonomy): Bacteria > Fibrobacterota > Fibrobacteria > Fibrobacterales > CADBQJ01 > CADBQJ01. Next base: position 11,865 of record CADBQJ010000016.1, on the reverse strand, counting down.
ACCGTCCCCCGCTGCGACAGGACGATCTCGCGCAGCGACGACTCGCCGGAGAGCAGCATCACCAGCAGCAGGAGCACCGAGAGCGAGATCTCGTAGGAGAGCATCTGCGCGCCGGCGCGCATGGCGCCCAGCAGCGCGAACTTGTTGTTCGAGGCCCAGGCGCCCACCAGGAAGCCCAGCAGCCCGAGCGCGCCCACGGCCACGACGTAGAAGACGCCCTGCTCGGGGTCGGCCACCTGCAGGTTCGCGCCCCAGGGGACGACCGCCAGGACGAGGAAGGAGGCGGTGAGCGGGATGCCGGGCGCCAGCAGGTAGACCAGGCGGTCCACGCCGCCGGGCGGGGCGATCTCCTTGAAGACGAGCTTGACCACGTCGGCGATCGTCTGGACCGCGCCGTGCGGGCCGTGGCGCATCGGTCCGAGCCGCGCCTGCATGTGCGCGCAGACCTTGCGCTCCATCCAGATCAGGAACGGCGCGCCGAGGAAGACCGGGAAGAGGAGCAGCGCGGCCACGCCGAGCAGGCCGTTCGCGGCCCAGGCGAGCGCGGGGCTGTTCGGGAAGAGGACGTCGCGCACGAAGTCGCCGACGGCGTTGTTCGCGGAGAGGTCGATCAGCGCGTTCATCGGTCGACCTCCGGGATCACGGGGTCGATCGACCCCAGGCAGGCGACGACGTCGGCCACCTTGCCGCCGCGGCACATCTCGTCGAGCGCCATGAGGTTGGAGAAGCTCGGGGAGCGGACCTTGATCCGCCAGGGCCTGTCGCTCTTGCCCGTCCCTTCGAGGAAGACGCCGAGCGTCCCCTTGGCGGTCTCCGCCTCGGCGTACCAGGAGCCTTCGGGCAGGCGCCAGGAGACGCGCTCCTTCGAGCGCCAGGGTCCGGCGGGGAAGGAGGCCAGCGCCTGCTCGACGATCCGCAGGCTCTGCTCGATCTCCTCGACGCGGACCATGTAGCGGTCCCAGACGTCGCCGACCGAGCCGACCGGGACGTCGAAGTCGAAGCGGTCGTAGATCCCGTAGGGGTTCTTCCGCCGCACGTCGAACTCCACGCCCGAGCCGCGCAGCACCGGGCCGGAGCAGCCGAGCGCGATCGCGCGCTCCGCGGAGAGGATCCCCACGCCGCGCGTGCGCTCCTGGAAGATCACGTTGCCCGTGAGGAAGTCGTTCCACTCCTTCATCCCCTCGCGGACCGTCTTCACGGCGTTGCGCACGGAGCCCTCGAAGGATTCGGGGACGTCGGCGGACGAGCCGCCGGGGCGGTAGAAGTTCATCGTCAGCCGCGCGCCGCAGAGCTCGTCGAAGACCTGCGTGATCGCCTCGCGCATCTTGAAGGCGTAGAGGAAGCAGGTGGTGCCGCCCAGGTCGGTGCCGAAGGAGCCGAGGAAGATCAGGTGCGACGAGACGCGCGTCAGCTCGTCGACGATGACCCGGACGTATTCGCCCCGCTCGGGGACGCCGATTCCCAGCGCCCGCTCGATCGCCATGCAGACGCAGTGGTTGTTCATGTGCGCGGTGAGGTAGTCGAACCGGTCGCTGAAGAGGATCGACTGCAGCGCGGAGCAGCGCTCGGCCTGGTATTCGATCCCGCGGTGGATGTAGCCCATGTGGGGCACCACCTCGCGCACCGTCTCGCCGTCGAGCCGCACCACCAGCCGCAGCGCGCCGTGGGTGGCGGGGTGCTGGGGGCCCAGGTTGACGAAGAACTCGTCGGTCTCGCCGTCGCGGACGGGAACCAGGAAACCCGGGGGGAGCGTCCCCTTCTGGCGGAACGTCTCGGTCATGCGGGCCTCGGAACCACTCGTTCGGGCATGTCGAAGTCCTTGCGGAGGGGATGCCCGGGGAAGTCGTCTTTCAGGAAGATGCGGCGCAAGTCGGGGTTGCCTTCGAAGCGGATTCCCATCAGGTCCCACGTCTCGCGTTCGTGCCAGCCCATGCCGGGCCAGACGCCGCAGAGCGACGGGGCGACGGCGTCGTACTTCTGGTTCTTCGCCGCGGGATCGTACGCGGCCCCTTCCGCGAAGCGCTTTTCCACGGGGACGCGCAGCTCGACCTGCTGCGCCGTGGAGGAGTTCATCGCGCGGACCACGAGCTCGAACCGGTCCAGGCGGTCCACCGCGGTCAGGAAGACCGGGTAGTCCATCGCCAGCGGCCCTTCCTTGAGCCAGAGCGCGGTCTCCGCCAGCGCGTCGCAGGGCACCTCGAACGCGGGAACGCGGTCGGGCTCGGCCTCGGAGGGGGCGGCGCCGAAGAGGGCGAGGCCGGGGAAGCGGCCGCGGACGGCCGCGACGACCTCGTCGAAGGGGAGTCCGGGCGCGGGCCGGGCGGCGCGGGGCGTTTCGGGGAAGGCGGGCTTCTCCTTCCGCGCGGGCTTCGGGGGCCTGTAGTCCGGGTGCTCGGCGGCGAACTTCGCGCGGGCCTCGGCCATCTGCTCGTCCTTGATCCGCTCCAGCTCCTCCCAGGCCTGTTTCGCCTTGGTCCAGCGGTCCTCGACCGGGGCGTCGGCGGCGAGCCGGCCGTGTTCCGGACTGCGCAGCGGATGGCTTTTGCGGATCAGCTCCTGCAGCTCCACGAGCCCCTTGAGCAGCGCTTCGGGGCGGGGCGGGCAGCCGGGAACGAAAACGTCGACCGGAATCAGCCGGTCGACGCCCTTCACCACGGAGTAGTTGTCGTAGTAGAACGGTCCGCCGGAGACGGTGCAGGAGCCCATGGCGATGACCCACTTGGGGCCGGGGATCTGCTCGTAGAGGCGCACCAGCGGCTCGGCCATCTTGTCGACGATCGTGCCGGCCACGATGAAGAGGTCGGCCTGGCGCGGCGAGGCGCGGAAGACCTCGGAGCCGAACCGGGAGATGTCGTAGCGGGCCATGGAGGCGGCCATCATCTCGATGGCGCAGCAGGAGGTGCCGAAGGTGAGCGGCCAGATCGAGCGCGAGCGCGCCCAGTTGACCACGTACTCCACGGCGTCGGACAGACGCTTCCCGCCGGGAATCGGGTCCAGGACCTTCGGCACGCTCTCCATCAGTCCCATTTCAGCGCCCCCTTGCGCCAGGCGTAGGCCAGCCCGGCCAGCAGCACGAAGACGAAGACGCCCAGCTCGGCGAGCATCAGGGAAACGGGAACGCCGGCCTCCTCGCCGTGGAGCGCCCGCGAGACGAAGGCCACGGCGGGGAAGAGCAGCAGGGTTTCGACGTCGAAGACCAGGAAGAGGAGGGCGAAGAGGTAGTAGCCGGCGCGGAAACGGACGCGGGTGGGGCCGATGGTGGGGTTGCCGCATTCGTAGGCGGCCTGCTGGAAGGGGGTCCGGGGCGTCTTGGGCGAGAGGAGATGGCCCGCCAGCATCGCGCCTCCGGCCATCGCGATCCCCAGGAAGAGGAAAAAGACGAGAATCGCGTAGGAGGTCATAAAACGCCTAATTAAAAAGGGACTTTGAAAAACCGGTCCGGGCCAATATCGGCCCTGTTCGAGTAAAAATACCCTCTTCCCGCGAATAAACCAAGAGCGAAAACGCGGAAACGGGCTTTTCCTCTTTGGATTTAAAATGAGACTCGATTTCAACTCGGTTCAGCGAATGTAAATCCGCGCGCCGGCGCCGCCCGTTTCCCTTTCCGGCGCGCTCGAAACTCGGGCCGAGAAACTAGATTTCCTCCCCAAGACCGAAAACCAATCCGTCGAACGTCCCTAACGGAGATTCTATGTCCAAGAAAATGGTCGCCATGGACGGCAACGAGGCCACGGCCCGGGTCGCCCACAAGCTCAGCGAAGTCGTAGCCATTTATCCGATCACCCCCTCCAGCCCGATGGCCGAGCACGCCGACGACTGGAGCGCGGCGGGCCAGAAGAACATCTGGGGCCAGGTGCCCCGCGTGTTCGAAATGGAATCCGAAGGGGGCGCCGCCGGCGCCGTCCACGGCGCCCTGCAGGCCGGGGCCCTCACCACGACCTTCACGGCCTCCCAGGGCCTGCTCCTGATGATCCCCAACATGTACAAGATCGCCGGCGAGCTGACGCCGACCGTCTTCCACGTGACCGCCCGCGCGCTGGCCATGCAGGGGCTCTCCATCTTCGGCGACCACTCCGACGTGATGGCCTGCCGCCAGACCGGCTTCGCGATGCTCGCCTCCTCCTCCGTGCAGGAGTGCCAGGACCTCGCGCTCGTGGCCCACGCCGCCACGCTCGAAAGCCGCGTCCCCTTCATGCACTTCTTCGACGGCTTCCGCACCAGCCACGAAGTGATGAAGATCGAGGCGTTCGACGAGGACGTGATCCGCGCCGTGGTCGAGGAGAAGTACGTGAAGGCCTGCCGCGAACGGGCCATGACCCCCGACCGCCCGACGATGCGCGGCACCGCCCAGAACCCCGACGTCTACTTCCAGGGCCGCGAAACGGTCAACCCCTTCTACGCGAAGGTCCCCGAAATCGTCCAGAAGTACATGGACAAGGTGGCCGCGCAGACCGGCCGCCGGTACCACGTGGTCGACTACGTCGGCGCGCCCGACGCCGAACGCGTGATCGTCTCGATGGGCTCCTCCACCTGCACGATCGGCGACACGGTCAAGTACCTCCGCTCCAAGGGCGAGAAGGTCGGCCTGGTCAACGTCCGCCTCTTCCGCCCCTTCCCGATGGAGGCCGTCGTCGCCGCCCTCCCGAAGAGCGTGAAGAAGATCGCGGTGCTCGACCGCTGCAAGGAACCCGGCTCCGCCGGCGAACCCCTCTTCCAGGACGTCGTCACCGCCGTCACCGAAGCCGCCATGGCCGGGAAGATCGCGCTGCCGAAGATGATCGGCGGCCGCTACGGCCTCTCCTCCAAGGAATTCACCCCGGCGATGGTCAAGGCCGTCTTCGACGAGCTGGCGAAGGAGGCCCCGAAGGCCCGCTTCACCGTCGGCATCAACGACGACGTCTCCCACACCAGCCTGCAGATCGACCGCTCCTTCAAGCTGGAGAGCGACTTCTTCCAGGCGATGTTCTTCGGCCTGGGCTCCGACGGCACCGTGGGCGCCAACAAGAACTCGATCAAGATCATCGGCAACGAGACCGACAACTACGCGCAGGGCTACTTCGTCTACGACTCCAAGAAGTCGGGCTCGATGACCACCTCGCACCTGCGCTTCGGCAAGAGCGTGATCGACGCCCCCTACCTGGTGGGCGAAAACGAAGCCGACTTCGTGGCGTGCCACCACACGCCGCACCTCGAATCGGTCGACATGCTGAAGTACGCCAAGGAAGGGGCCACCTTCCTGGTGAACACGCCCCACTCCGCCGCGACCGTCTGGGACACCTTCCCCCGTCCCGTGCAGGAGGCGATCGTCGCCAAGCACATCAAGGTGTTCGTCATCGACGCCTACGACGTGGCCGCGAAGGCCGGCATGGGCCGCCGCATCAACACCGTGATGCAGACCTGCTTCTTCAGCAAGCTCGGCAACGTGCTCGACGCGGAAACCGCCATCAAGTACATCAAGAAGTACGCCGAGAAGACCTACGCCAAGAAGGGCCAGGACGTCGTCCAGAAGAACTGGGACGCCATCGACGCCTCCCTCGCCAACCTCTTCGAGGTCGAGGTGCCCGCCGCCGCGACCGCGACGAAGGGCTTCCGCGAGGCGATCCACGGCGACGCCCCCGCGTTCGTCAACGACGTGACGGCCGCCATCATCCGCGGCAACGGCGACGACCTGCCCGTGTCGAAGATGCCCGTCGACGGCGTCTTCCCCACCGCGACCACGCAGTACGAAAAGCGCGACCTCGCGCTCTCGATCCCCAGCTGGGATCCCTCGATCTGCATCCAGTGCGGCAAGTGCGCCATGGTCTGCCCCCACGCCGCCATCCGCACGAAGGTGGTCGACCGCTCGCTGCTCGCCGAGGCCCCCGAAGGCTTCAAGAGCGCCGACCTGCGCCCCGGCCTGAAGGTCGAGGGCGACAAGGTCTGGTCGATCGCGGTCTCCGCCTACGACTGCACCGGCTGCGGCCTCTGCGTGCAGGCCTGCCCCACCAAAAGCAAGGAAAACCCCGACCACAAGGCGATCGACATGGTGCCCCAGGCGCCCGTCGCCGCCGCGGAAGGACGGCGCTGGGACTTCTTCGACAAGCTGCCCGACTACGACCGCACCAAGCTCAACAAGGGCGTGGTCAAGCAGGCCATGCTGCTCCGCCCGCTGTTCGAGTTCTCCGGCTCCTGCGCCGGCTGCGGCGAAACGGCCTACGTCCGCCTGGTCAGCCAGCTCTTCGGCGACCGCATGATCGTGGCCAACGCCACCGGCTGCTCCTCGATCTACGGCGGCAACCTGCCCACCACCCCGTGGGCCAAGGACGCCGAAGGCCGCGGCCCCGCCTGGGCGAACAGCCTCTTCGAGGACAACGCCGAGTTCGGCCTGGGCATGCGCCTGGCCGTCTCGAAGCACGCCAACCAGGCCCTCTCGCTGCTCGACGCCTGCGCCGACAAGCTGCCGGCCGAGCTCGTGGCCGCGCTGAAGAACCAGGAACAGAACGACGAAGCGGGCATCAAGGCGCAGCGCGACAACGTGGCCGCGCTGAAGAAGGCGCTCGCCTCGGTCGACACCGACGAAGCCCGCTCGCTGGCCGGCGAATACGCCGACTACCTGGTGAAGAAGTCGGTCTGGATCATGGGCGGCGACGGCTGGGCCTACGACATCGGCTACGGCGGGCTGGACCACGTGATGGCCAGCGGCGAGGACGTCAACATCCTCGTGCTCGACACCGAAGTCTACTCCAACACCGGCGGGCAGGCCTCCAAGGCCACCAACCGCGGCGCGGTCGCGCTCTTCGCGAGCGCCGGCAAGCGGGCGGGAAAGAAGGACCTCGGCCTCATCGCGATGAGCTACAAGAACGTCTACGTGGGCCGCGTGGCCATGGGCGCCAACGACATGCAGACGCTCAAGGTCTTCCAGGAAGCGGAAGCCCACCACGGTCCTTCGCTCATCATCGCCTACTGCCCCTGCATCAACCACGGCTTCGACCTCAACTCGCAGCTCGCCCACCAGAAGATGGCGGTCGACTCGGGCTACTGGCCGCTGCTGCGCTACAACCCCGCGCTCGCCGCGGAGGGCAAGTCGCCGCTGGTGCTCGACAGCAAGAAGCCCTCGATTCCCGTGGCGGAATACATCTACACCGAAAACCGCTACAAGCGGCTGACCCGCTCCAATCCCGAAGTGGCGAAGCAGCTCGCGGACGAACTGCAGGCCGAAGTGGACGCGCGCTACGCGTTCTACGAAAACATGGCCAAGCAGCCCGGCTAGCGGTTCCGGAATCCGGAAAAGGAATCCCCTCCCGCAAGGGAGGGGATTTTTTTCGCGTCGTCCTTTCCGCGCGGGCCCTTGCTATGTTTCGGGCATGGAAGAGACGATTCGCTCCTACACCGTGTCGACCTACGGCGACGCGGTGAACCGGCTGATCCGCGGGAAGATCCCGAACATCTGGGTCCGGGGGACGTTGATGCAGGTCCGTCCGTCGGGGCGCGCCGTCTACATGAAGCTGGCGGAGTTCGAGGGCGACTCCCCGAACCCCAAGGCGACGCTGGACCTGATCGCCTGGCAGGGCAAGTTCGAGTCGCTCTGCCGCAAGGCCGCCGAGGCCCCCGTCCCCTTCGAGCTGCGCGCCGACGTGCAGGTCTGCGTGCTGCTGGAGGCCGACTTCTACGTGCCGCACGGCAAGTTCCAGCCGCACGTGCTCGACATCGACGAGAACTACACGATGGGCGAGATGGAGCGCGTCCGCCGCGAGATCCTCGCCCGCCTCGCCGCGGAGGGGCTGCTGGACGCGCAGCGCTCGCTCTCCCTTCCCGCGGCGCCGCTCCGCGTGGGGCTGGTGACCGCGGCCGGGTCGGCCGCCGCGCACGACTTCGCCAAGGTGATCGCCGGATCGGGGTTCCCCGTCGAGGTCCTGCTGGAGAACGCCCGCATGCAGGGCGCCGAGACGGCGCCGACCGTGGCCGCGGCGATCGCCGCGCTCGAGGCGCGCGACGTGGACTGCGTCTGCGTGGTGCGCGGGGGCGGCTCGCGCAGCGACCTGGCCTGGTTCGACGACGAGCGCGTCTGCCGGGCCATCGCGCGGTGCTCCGTGCCCGTGCTGACCGGCATCGGGCACGAAATCGACAACTCCCTGGCCGACCGCGTGGCGTGGATGCGCTGCATCACGCCGACCGAGACCGCGGGGACGATCGTGGCGCGGCTGCAGGAGGCCCTCGACGCGGTCTCGCGGACCGGGCGCTCGCTCGAGCGCGCCTGCCGGGCGACGGTGGGCCGCGCGCGGGCGGACATGGCGGCCCTGTCGCGGGACATCCTGCACCTGAGCCGCGGGGCCTTCCGCGACAGGGCCGCGGCGCTCGGAAACCTCGCGCGGCTCGTCCGCCCGCGCGCGAACCGGGCCTTCGAGCGGTGCGCGGACCGGCTGCGCGTCGACGCGCACGGCCTGGCGATGGGCTCGCGCAAGATCCTCGACCGCGAACGGACGCTCGCCGACGCGCGCGAAAGCGTCGTCCGGGCGGCCGACCCCCGCCGCGTCCTCGAGCGGGGCTTCGCCCTGGTGCGGGACGCGGCGGGCCGCGCGCTGCGGTTCGGGGCGCTGGCCGAAGGGGCGAAGGTGGAACTGCGTTTCGCGGAAGGGGAGGCGGACGCCGTCGTCGGCGCGCTCCGCCCGGCTCCCTCCGCCGGAGAGGAAGAACGACAGGAGGCGAACCATGGAAGGTGAACGCGAAGAGAAGAAGAGCATGCGCTACTCCGAGGCGATGGCGCGCCTGCAGGAGATCCTCGACCGGATCGACTCGTCCGACGTGGACATCGACGAGCTGGCCGAACGGGTGAAGGAGGCGTCGGAGCTGATCCGCTTCTGCAAGTCGCTGCTGACGACCGCGGAAAAGAGCGTCGCCGAGGCGCTGCAGGGGCTGGAAGAGGACGAAACGGCCGGCGGCTGAGCCCCTTCCGGGCCGATTGCTAGATTTGCTCCCCGAAGAAAGGAGCGAACCATGCTCGGCGCCGAAGAACAGTACAAAATCCTCATGCGCGGGGTGATCGACCAGGTCCCCGGAAACGCGCTGCTCGAAAAGCTGAAGAAGTCGGTCGAGACCGGCGTCCCCCTCCGCGTGAAGATGGGCGTGGACCCCACGGCCCCCGACGTGCACCTCGGCCACACGGTCGTGATGCGCAAGCTCCGCCAGTTCCAGGACCTCGGCCACACGGTCGTCCTCATCGTGGGCGACTACACCGCCACGGTCGGCGACCCCTCCGGCCGCAACTCCACCCGTCCGCCGCTCTCGCACGAGCAGGTGCTGGCCAACGCCGAGACCTACAAGAAGCAGTTCTTCAAGATCGTCGACGAATCGCGCACCGAGGTGGTCTACAACGGGCAGTGGTTCTCGAAGATGAGCTTCCTCGAGATCCTCGGGCTGATGTCGCGCCTCACCGTGGCGCAGATGCTCGAGCGCCAGGACTTCGCCAACCGTTACAAAAACGGCGTCAGCATCGGCATCCACGAGTTCGTCTACCCGCTCATGCAGGGGTGGGACTCGGTCGAGATCCGCTCCGACGTGGAGCTGGGCGGCACCGACCAGAAGTTCAACGTGCTGCGCGGCCGCGAGCTGCAGGCCTGGAAGGGGATGGACGGCCAGGTCGGCCTCTTCCTCCCGATCCTCCTCGGCACCGACGGCGAGCGGAAGATGAGCAAGAGCATCGGCAACTACGTCGGCGTGAACGAGCCGCCGCAGACGATGTACCACAAGATCTACAACATCGCCGACGCCATCGTCCCCGACTGGTACCGCCTGCTGACCGACGAGCCGCTCGAGGAGGTCGACGCCATGGCCGAGGGGATCGCCTCCGGCCGGCTGAACCCCATGGAGCTCAAGCACCGGCTCGCGAAGATCATCGTCTCGCAGTACCACGGCGAGCGGGCCGCCGAAGAGGCGCGCGCGGCCGAGGCCGCCATCCAGAGCGGCAGCGCGATTCCCGACGACGCCCCCTGCTTCTCGCTTCCCGAAGGGGAGACGGGCGTCCTCGACCTGCTGCTGGCCGTCAAGGCCTTCGCCAGCAAGGGCGAGGCGCGGCGCATGATCGCCAACGGCGGCGTCCGGATCGGCGGCGAAAAGCTCTCCTCGCCCGACGGGACCGTCTCCGTCGGCCGCGAGCTCGTCGTCCAGGTCGGCAAGCGCAAGTTCTACAAGGTCAATTTCTGATCCCGCGCCTGACGGCGCCCGCGAACGCCGCCCGCCGAGCGGCGAAATGGCGTGACATACTCTGACACGTTTGGGACTTATCTTGGGGGATGAAACAAGTCTTCCGGAGGAGAGGTCCCCTATGCCGACGAAAATCGACGCGAACGAACTGCTGGAAATCCTGCGCACGACCCCGAGCGGGCAGAACATCATGCTCTCGGGCAGGCACGGGATCGGGAAGTCCCGGATCCTGCGCGACCATTTCGAGTCGGAGGGGTTCCGGGTCGTCGCGCTGTTCCTGGGCCAGATGAGCGATCCCGGCGACCTCATCGGGCTTCCGCGCCTGGACGAGGCGACCGGCAAGACGGTCTTCATGCCGCCCTACTGGTTCCCGACCGACGGCGAGCCGATCGTCCTGCTCCTGGACGAGCTGAACCGGGCGCGGCCCGAGATCCTCCAGGCGGTGATGGACCTGACCCTGAACCGCGTCCTCGCGGGGCGTCCGCTTCCCGAAGGGAGCCGCGTGATCAGCGCGGTCAACGACGGCGGCGAATACCAGCTGACCGACCTGGACCCCGCGCTCGTGAGCCGCTTCAACGTCTACGAGTTCCGTCCCACGGCCGCCGAATGGCTCCTCTGGGCGGCGCGCAGCGGAATCGACCGGCGCGTGGTCGACTTCATCTCGGAAAATCCGGGCATGCTCGACGGCGAGGCCTACGCCCGCGAGGACCAGGGACTCGAGAAGTCCCCCGACCGGCGCGGCTGGGAGCGCGTTTCGGAAATCGTCCGCGACCGCGGGGCGGAGCCGCTCCTGAAGAAGGTCGTGGCGGGGATCGTGGGCATGCCAGCCGCGGCTAAGTTCTTCGCGTCGATGGAGAAGAACCGGCTCCTCTCCGCGAAGGAGATCCTCTTCGGCTCCTTCGCGAAGGCGAAGCCCGCGCTCAAGCGCTATTCCACGCCCGACCTCGCCGCCGTGAACGATTCGCTCTTCCGGTATCTCGAGACGCAGCCCGTCGAGGCGGAGAAGGAGAGGGAGAAGGCCGCGAAGAACCTCCGCGCCTATTACGACTTCCTCCTCGCCGAAAGCCGGCGCGAGGCCTGCGCCCATTTCGCGAACCTCTATTCGTCGTCGACCTGTCCGAACGCGATCCTCTTCGTCGTCTCGAACTGCCCCGACCTCTGCGGCAAGATGGCCGAATTCGTGGAGTCGCTGTGAACGGGGATACGCCGGAGGTCTTCGACCGGATCTCGCGCAAGTGGTTCTTCGTCGAGCCGCTTCTCTTCTCGGTCTACTGCACGCACCGGCTCGAGCCGAACGACCGCCTGAAGGTCCCGTTCCGCACGGGCGGGATGAAGATCGAGTATTCGCGCGAGCTGCTGGCCTCCCTGGACGACGCGACGGTCGAGGAGCTGCTGAAGGTGGAGGTCGTCCGCGTCCTCCTGAAGCATCCGTACCAGAGACAGCCGCCCTTCGCGAAGAGGAAGGTCCTCGCCCAGGCGAGCAACGCCGCGATCGACGACGCGTGCGGGATCCCGCCGAACGCGCGCGGGCACCTGAACGGCCTGGACTACGGCCTCCCGAAGGGGCTCTGCTTCGAGGAGTACTACGACCTCGTACGCGAGATCCTGGAGCGCGCGAAACCGCACACGAACTGCAATACGAGCGTCGTTCCGTCGGACGTTCCGGGGGAACCCGACGACGACGAT
>CADBQJ010000015.1 GCA_902796785.1 Fibrobacter succinogenes | reverse complement strand
CGCCCGCGGCCGCCAGGGCCGCCGCCGTCAACGCGTTCCGGATCGTCTTCGCCATCGTTCGTCCCTCGTCTTTCGGCGCTTAAACTACACGGATTCCGTCCTCCGGGCAACGAAAAAGAGGCCCGCTCGCGCAGGCCCCGTTTCCGCGGATCTTCTACTCGATGTCGATCTTCCGGGGGAAGACGTGGTCGAAGAAGCTCATCACCATCCAGTGGACGGTGCCGGTCAGCCAGGAGATGCCCCCTTCGCCGGCCTTGTAGGGATAGTACCCGCCGTTGTAGAAGTTGACCAGCACGTAGGGTTCCGCGCGGGTCTGGTCGGGGTTCTTGTAGATCGGCAGCACCTTCTTCACGAACTCCACGGCCTCTTCGGTCCGGCCCGCCGTCAGGAGGGCGTAGATGCCGAAGGCGGAGGCGTGGTTGTAGATCGCGAAGTTCTCGGCGAGGCCGGGGGCCAGCGCGGAGATGTTGCCCACGTTGGGGTCGAACTTGTCCCACCCGGGATTGCAGATCAGGAGCCCGTTGTCGTTGCGGAGCTTCTCGACCATGTTGTCCAGGGCGGTCTTCGCCTTCTCGGGGTCGCGTTCGGCCATGCCGCTGATGGTGAACCAGGCCTGGGGCAGCAGGAAGATGCGGTCTTCGCCGCCGAGCAGGTAGCCGTTCTCGCCGTGGTTGCGGTTGAACCACTTGCCGTTCCAGTTGGCGATCACGCCGGCGTAGAGCTTTTCCATCTCGCCTTCGACGTCGGTCCGGAACTTCATGCCGTGCTCGTCGCGGAACTTCTTCATCTGCGCGAGCCCGAGGTAGGCGAACTCGTTGAGCCAGACGCTTTCGCCCTTGGCGCCCATGGCGCTGATGGCGTCGTTCCAGTCGCCCTTGCCCAGCTCCAGCAGGCCGTGGGGGCCGTACTTCAGGCAGTACTCCATCGAGGCGTCGAGGTGCTCGGCGAGCGTCGACTCGGTCGGGTCGTCGATCCACGGGGCCTTCATCGAGAAGACCGACTCGTCGCCGCTGTTGGCGTAGTACTTGGCCACGGCGAGCGGCAGCCAGAGCGGGAGGTCGTGGAAGTCGCGGTCGTCGTTCGGGCCGCCTTCGGTGTTCCACTGGCGGGGGCAGCGGCCGGAGCGGTACTGCTTGCCCAGCAGCGTCTCGAGCAGCTTGCGCGAGCCTTCGGGGCTGAAGTAGGAGAGGCCCATGGCGTCCTGCGCCACGTCGCGGTAGCCGCGCCAGGAGCCGCGCACCAGCCCTTCCGCCTGCTGGTAGACCTGGTAGGGGAAGAAGGTCTGGAGGTAGCCGCGCAGGGCGGGGTCCTTGACGGTCTCGAACTCGTCGCGGTGCAGGCGCTTCTTCCAGAGCGCGACCACGCGGTCGAACTCCGCGTCGACGGAGGCCATGTCGGCGAACGCCTTTTCGCAGCCGGCGAGCGTCTCGCGCCCTTCGCCCACGAAGACCGCGTTGCTCCATTCCTGGCCGGGGGCGAGCTCCAGGTCGTACTGGAAGCAGCCCACGTAGGGGTCGCCGGCGGAGTTGGTCCGCGCCAGCCGGCCCTTGATCACCGCCTCGGGATACTGGATGTCGCCGTCGCCGCAGAGGCGCCGGAGGCTGGTTTCCCAGGAGTCGGGCTTCGCGAGCGAGCGGAAGAAGCCGTAGCAGGCGTCGTTGTCGAGGGTCTTGAAGAAGCCGAGCGTCTTGCGCGGTTCGTCGTACTCGGAGTTGGTGAACCACGAGTAGTAGACCGGGTCGACGGACATGTTGTTGTAGAGGTGGTATTCCGCCTCGGGGAAGACGGAGACCTTCTTCGCCGACTTCGAGACGTTGCGCACCGTCGTCTTCCAGATCTCGAAGGCGCCCTTCAGCGGCAGGAAGACCGTGGAGACGACCTCGACGCCGTCCTTGGAGGAGGTCCAGCGGGTGTAGCCCGGGGCGTGGCGGCAGCAGTAGGAGTCGAGCTTGGCCTTCACCGGGTAGAACGAGGGCGACCAGAGGGAGTCGCCGTCCTTCACGAAGACGAAGCGGCCCTTGTTCGGCGTGAAGAAGTCGTAGTTGGTGATCACGCGGCGGGGCTCTTCGAGCGTGGTCGCGTAGCCGTCGCCGAGGTGCGAGATGCGCATGCCGTACTCGCCGTTGGCCAGGTAGTTCACCCAGGGACGGTACTGGTACGGATGCCGAAGGTCGAATCCCTCTTCGGTGATTTTCCAGTTCATCGCGGACTCCATCGGACTAGATCTTCTTCGCGGGATTCTTGTCGAACTCGCCGTCCTTGAAGAGGGCGTCGACGAGGGCGTCGAGGGTCACCTGCGTCAGGCCGCCGGTCACGATCACCGCGTCGCAGTATTCGGCGAGGATCTTCGCGTCGGAGGGGCCGCGGGTGGCGACGCCGACGATG
>CADBQJ010000014.1 GCA_902796785.1 Fibrobacter succinogenes | reverse complement strand
TCCATTTCGTCGAAGATGGAGAGGTAGAAGGAGCGGATGGTCTCCTCGGGCGTGGAGGCCGCGGGCATGCGCGAGAGCACCGGGTCCATTCCGAAGCAGATGGGGTTGCCCGCGCGGGCGACGCTCCGTTCCAGCAGTTCCGAAAACGTCATGGCGACCTCCGGATCAAAGTTCGGGAATCCGCTCCAGGCGGAAGATCTCTTCGAGCGTCTGGCGGCGGCGGATCTCCTTGAAGACGCCTCCGTCCTCGAGCACCTCGGCGGCCAGCGGCCGCGAGTTGTAGTTGGAGCTCATGGCCGCGCCGTAGGCGCCGGCGTCGTGGAGCACCAGCAGGTCGCCCGTCTTGGCCGGGGGAAGGTCGCGCGTCGTCACGAAGCCGCCCTCCTCCTGGGTGAAGACGTCGCCCGACTCGCAGAGCGGCCCGGCCACGATCACCGGCTGCGAGCCGGGGAGGTCGGAGCCGTCGCGGCCGTGGACGGTGATGTGGTGGTAGGCGCCGTAGAAGGAGGGGCGGACCAGGTCGGTGAACCCCGCGTCGAGCAGGTAGAAGACGTTCTTGCCCTGCTTCTTGACCGCGCGGATGGAGGTCACCAGGTAGCCCGATTCGGCCACGAGGTAGCGGCCGGGCTCCACTTCGAGCGAGACGGGATGGCCGACGAGCGACTCGATCCGCTTGCGCGAGGCGTCCCACAGGCCGTAGTAGGCGGCGACGTCGATGCGGGGCGTCGCCTCGGCCCCCTTGCGGTAGGAGACGGGCAGCCCGCCGCCGGCGCTGATCGTCCGGAGCCCGGGGCCGAAGTCCGCGGCGGCCCGTTCCATCGCCGCGCAGACCTGCGAGAGGTGCTCGAAGTCGCTGCCGGAGCCGATGTGCATGTGCAGGCCGCACATGTCGAAGCCCAGCTCGCGCCCGCGCGCGACCACGGCGGGGAGCTGTTCGTGCCAGACGCCGTGCTTGGAGAGCTCGCCGCCGGTGTTGACCTTGCTGCTGTGGCCGTGGCCGAAGCCGGGATTCACGCGCACGGTGATCGGCACGCGGATCCCCCGTTCGGCCAGTTGCTCGAGCATGTCGGCGGAGCCGACGTTGACCGGCACGCCGTGGCGCCCGATCAGGTCGAGCGCGGCGTCGTCGAGGATGTCGGCGGTGTAGACCACCCCGGGCACGGGGGCCTTGGGATCGAACCCGACGCGCAGCGCGCGGACCACTTCGCCCGCGGAGACGGCGTCGACCACCGCGCCCGCCTTCTTGGCGACGGCGAGCACGGCGAGGTTGGAGCAGGCCTTCTGGGCGAAGCGCACCGCGTCGAAGCAGGAGACCTCGGCGATGCGCCGTTCGATCACGGAGCGGCGGTAGAGCCAGCACGGCGTGCCGAACTCGTCGGCGAGACGCGCCGCGTCGAAGGGCAGACTGCCGTGCGGCCGCTCCATGGAACTCTTAGTCGACGTCGATGACGGAGTTGAGATTGCCGCTCACGTCGACCATGGCGGGGGCGTTGCGGTCGAGTTCCCAGGCGGCGCCGTCGTAGACGAACTTGTAGGCGTAGCGGCCGGGGGCGAGCTTGATCTTGACGCTCCAGTTGCCGGAGGCGTCCTTCTTCATGGGGTTCTTGGAGGGAACCCAGCCGTTGAAGTCGCCGGCGACTTCGACGATGCCGGAGTCGGGCGAATAGCAGGAGAATTCCACGGCCTTGGCGGCGGCCTTCGCGGCGACCTTGACGGCCTTGGCGGCGGGCTTGGCCGCGGGCTTCGCGGCGCTCTTGGCGCAGGCGCACTTGGCGGCGGGCTTGGCGGCCTTGGCCGCGGGCTTCGCGGCCGCCTTGGCGGCGGGCTTGACGGTTTTTGCGGTTTTGGCGTTCTTGGCGGTGGCCATGATCAGCTCCCTGTTGAGGTTTCCCCTCGTGGTTGACGGCGCCAAATCTAGTTAAAATTTCCCTTACGGAACAGCCGAGTTCTTGCTAACTTTGGGCGCGATGACGCAGAACCCCGCGAAAAAACTCGCCCCGAGCCTCCTCAGCGCCGATTTCGCCGCTCTGGGGGACGCCTGCGAACAGGTGCGGCTGGGCGGCGCGGACTGGCTCCACGTGGACGTGATGGACGGGGACTTCGTCCCCAATCTCACCATCGGCCCCTGCGTGGTCCGTTCCCTGGCGAAGAAGACGACCCTCCCGCTCGACTGCCACCTCATGGTGCGCCGTCCCGAGCTGCTGGTCCCGCTCTTCGCCGACGCGGGCGCCTCGAACATCACCGTCCACGTCGAATCGACCGTACATCTCGACCGACTGCTCAACCAGATCCGGGAACGCGGCTGCACCTGCGGCGTCGCGCTCAACCCCGCCACCCCCATCGAATCGGTCCGGCCCGTCCTCGACGTCGTCGACCTGGTCCTGGTGATGTCGGTGAACCCCGGGTTCGGCGGACAGAAGCTCATCCCCTACTGCCTCGACAAGGTGCGCGCGCTGAGGGATCTGCGTCCGGAGCTCGACGTCCAGATCGATGGAGGCGTCAAGCTGGACAACCTCCGCCGGGTTTTGGACTCCGGCGCCACTAACATCGTCGCCGGCAGCGCGATCTTCGAAACGGCGGACGTCGCCGCGACGACGAAAGCGTTCAAGCAGGCCATGTAGTTCCGGCGCCACTCTTCAGACGAGCAAGCAGGAAAAATGGATTTCAACCAAGAGTCTCTGGCGCTCCACGCGGCCAACCGCGGCAAGTGGGAAGTGCGCAACAAGATCCCCCTCAACACCCACGCCGACCTGGCGCTGGCCTACACGCCGGGCGTGGCGGGCGTCTCCATGGAAATCGCGAACCACCCCGAGAAGGTCTGGGAGCTCACCCCGCGCGGCAACACCGTGGCGGTGGTCTCCAACGGCACCGCCGTGCTCGGGCTGGGCGACATCGGCAGCCAGGGCGCGATTCCGGTGATGGAGGGCAAGTCGATCCTCTTCAAGCAGTTCGCCGGCATCGACGCCGTCCCGATCGTCACCGACCTGCGCGACCCGCAGGAGCTGATCAAGTTCGTCCGCGCCATCGCCCCCTCCTTCGGCGGCATCAACCTCGAGGACATCAAGGCCCCCGAGTGCTTCCAGGTCGAGCAGGCGCTGCAGGACCTCGGCATCCCCGTCTTCCACGACGACCAGCACGGCACCGCGATCGTGCTGCTGGCCGGCCTCATCAACGCCGCCCGCGCCACGGGCCGCAAGATGACCGAGCTGAACGTGGTGATCAACGGCGCCGGCGCCGCCGGCTCCGCCATCGCGCGCCTGCTGCGCTGCGTGGGCCACGACCCGACGATCTGCGAACCGGTCAAGAGCCTGATCATCTGCGACTCCAAGGGGATCATCGCGGCGGGCCGCAAGGACCTGAACCGCGAGAAGGAGGCCCTGCTCTCCTTCTCCAACCGCGAGAACATGACCGGCACCATCCACGACGCGCTGCGCGGGGCCGACGTCTTCATCGGCGTCTCCAAGGGCAACCTCCTCACCGAGGAGGACATCCGCCGCATGGCCCCGAACCCGATCATCTTCCCGATGGCCAACCCCGTGCCCGAGATCATGCCCGAGGTGGCGCTCAAGGCCGGCGCGGCCGTGGTGGGGACGGGCCGCTCGGACTACCCGAACCAGGTCAACAACCTGCTGGTCTTCCCGGGCATCTTCCGCGGCGCGCTCGACGCCGGCGCGGCGGTCATCACCCCCGGCATGAAGATCGCGGCGGCGCACGCGCTGGCGCGCTACATGACCAACCCCACGCCCGACAACATCCTCCCCGACGCGCTCGACAGCCGCGTGGCCCCGCTCGTGGCGGCCGCGGTCAAGCTGCGCGCCATCTCCGAAGGTGTCGCCAACACCCGGAAGAACT
>CADBQJ010000013.1 GCA_902796785.1 Fibrobacter succinogenes | reverse complement strand
CCGGCCCGCCCCTTCGGGACGTCCGGCGGGCCGGGCCGCCGGCGCGGGCGCGGAGGCCGCGGCCGAGCGCATCCGGGCCAGCAGCTCGGGGGGCAGCTCGGGCCCCTCGGGGATCCGCATCCGGATCAGGCGCTCGATGTCGCGCAGCTCGGTCCGCTCCTCGGAGGAGCAGAAGCTCACCGCCACGCCGTCGGCGCCGGCCCGGGCCGTGCGGCCGATGCGGTGCACGTAGGTCTCGGGCACGTCGGGCAGGTCGTAGTTGAAGACGTGGGAGATCCCCTCCACGTCGATCCCCCGGGCGGCGATGTCGGTGGCCACCAGGACGCGGACCGTGCCGGCGCGGAACCCCTCCAGGGCCTCCACGCGCCGCGTCTGCGACTTGTTCCCGTGGATGGCGGCCGCGGAGATCCCCGCCTTCTGCAGCTTCTCGCAGACGCGGTTGGCGCCGTGCTTGGTCCGGGTGAAGACCAGCGCCCGGGTCGCCTTCAGCTCCTCGACGAGCGCGCAGAGCAGCAGGGTCTTCTGGGCCTTTTCGGCGTGGTAGAGCCGCTGGTCGATCCGCTCGATCGGCGTGCTCTGCGGAACCACCTCGACGCGCGTCGGCTCGTTCAGGATGGTCCCCGCGAGCGAGGCGATGTCGGGGGGCATGGTGGCCGAGAAGAAGAGGTTCTGCCGGTGCGCCGGCAGCAGCGCCACCACCTTGCGGATGTCGTGGATGAACCCCATGTCGAGCATCCGGTCGGCCTCGTCCAGCACGAAGATCTCGAGCTTGCGGAGGTGGATCGCCCCCTGCGACTGCAGGTCGAGCAGCCGCCCCGGGGTGGCCACCAGGACGTCCACGCCGCGCTGGAGCGCCTTCTTCTGGGGGGAATCCCCCACCCCGCCGAAGATCACCGTGTTGCGCAGCGGCAGGTACTTGCCGTAGTCGGAAAAGGACTTCTGCACCTGGAGCGCCAGCTCGCGCGTGGGCACGAGCACCAGCGCGCGCGGGCAGCGCGGCTCCGCCTTGCGGAAGTCGGCGTTCAGGCGGTGGAGGATCGGCAGCGCGAAGGCCGCCGTCTTCCCCGTCCCGGTCTGCGCGATCCCCAGGAGGTCTCCCCCCTTGAGGACCGGGCCGATGGCCTGCTGCTGGATCGGGGTCGGGGTGACGTAGCCCAGCTCCGCGACGGCGCGGAGAAGCTCCGCGTTCAGGGGAAAGGAGGCGCACTTGATGGCCGTCTCCTACTTCACCTTGATGGCGCCGCGTTCCAGCTTGATCGTGAAGTTGGTCACGTCGCACACTTCCGAGGGACCCCAGTACTGGATCGGGCCCGGATAGGTGTAGGATTCGGTCTTCGCCCATTCGTCGCGGTTCTTCGCGAAGAACTTGAACGGAGCGCCGTCCAGCTCGACGAGCGCCTTCTGGATGACGGGCTTGTCGGCGCCGTGGCGGCGTTCGATGTTCATCATCATCGTGATCGGGATGCCGCCGGCGGTCCACTTCTCGATGCCCTTGGTCAGGTCGCGCACCGAGCTCATGTAGCCGTTCATCCGGTTGTAGGCGAGCACGGAGGCGGTGTAGCCGAGGCTGTAGCAGTAGTCGGCGTCGAAGTTCGACGGAGCGGCGCAGCGGCCTTCGTAGCCGAAGAAGTGGTTGAGGGCGGCGAACTTGCCCTTGAAGGACTTGCGGGACTTCAGCTCGGCCTTCACCATTTCGATCACCAGCTTTTCGGTTTCGATCAGCGAGACCTGCACGTTGCCGTGGCTGTCGCGGTCGAGCATCAGCTGGGCCTGCACGAAGGCGGGGAGGCTCTTCAGCACTTCGGCCGAGGCCTTGGAGACCCACTGGCAGAGCTTTTCCACCTTGGCGGCAGTGTCGAGACCTTCCACTTCCTTCTCGTGATGAGCGAGGGCTTCGGAGAGTTCGGAAATGAGCACGCCCACATCGGGGATGAATTCCAGGAGGCCTTCCGGAATGAGGGCCACGCCGAAGTTCTTGCCGGCAGCAGCACGGGCAGCGACGATGTCGGCCACGTACTTGATGACCTGCTTCAGCTTCATCTTCTTGGCCTTGACTTCTTCAGAGATCAAGCAGATGTTCGG
>CADBQJ010000012.1 GCA_902796785.1 Fibrobacter succinogenes | reverse complement strand
CTGAGCGTCCCGCTCTCCGAGCTCGCCCGCGGGATCGCGCGCCACGCCATGGTCTGCGACAGCGCGCGCGAATTCGCCGTGCTCGCTCCGCGCACCTCCTACGGCAACGCCATGGCCGAGGCCTTCGTGGACGGGGTGGAGTCGGCCGGCGGGACGGTGACGGGCGTGGAACGCTACCAGGAGGGGCTTCCCGACTACAAGGCGCAGTTCGACGCGCTCCGCCTGAAGGGCTACAAGCTCCTGACGGACCGCCGCGCCATCGCCGCGGGCAAGCGGGCCGCCGACAAGGAGAAGAACAACCGGGCGCGCCTGGCCTATCTCGCCGACTCCAGCATCTCCTTCGACGCCGTCTTCATCGCCGCGAGCGACCCGGGCGACGCCGCCCAGCTGGCGCAGATGACGCGCTTCCACAAGATCAAGGGGAAGCTGCTCGGCTCCTCGGGCTGGTACGGCTCCTCCATCCTCCGGGGCGACGGGCGCAAGCTGCTCGAGCAGTCCGTCTTCTCCTCCGACTTCCTCGAACGGTCCGACGACCAGGTCTGGACCAATTTCGAGAACGCCTACCGCAAGCGCTGGGGCTCCGCGCCCGGACAGGACCGCGTGGCGGGCCTGGGCTACGACGCCATGCGCTTCGTGCTGCGCGGCGAGCAGCAGGCCGCCGGCTCCGACCTGGTCTCGTCGCTGCGCCGCATCCGCCGCATCCCCGGCGTCTACGGGGGAATCGAGATCGACCCCGTCACCGGCGGCAACTCCAAGGTGCACCTGGTGCGCGTCGAAGAGGGGCGGTTCCGCGTCCTCGAGGGGTGCTCCGCCCCGTCCGATTCCGCGGCGGCCGCGAAGCCCTGATTGTCGGATTGAGGTTTTTGACCCCGGGAAACCTCGGGGAAATTCCTCCCGTTCCCTTGAACTCTTCCGGCCGATTTTCTAAACTTGCTCCCGCTTTAGCTCTTTCTTTTGTCAGAAGGATAAGTTCGATATGTACGCAGTCATCAAGACAGGCGGTCACCAGGAGAAGGTCGAAGTCGGCCAGACCCTGCGCGTCGATTTGACCGAAGACGAAGTCGGCTCCGACATCGCGTTCCCCTCCGTCCTCCTCGTCGCCGAGGGCGACGACGTCCAGGTCGGCACCCCCGTCGTCGAAGGCGCCGCCGTCAAGGGCGAAGTCCTCGCCCACGTCCAGGGCGACAAGGTCGTCGTCTTCAAGAAGCGCCGTCGCGCCCGCTACCGCGTGAAGCGCGGCCATCGCCAGCAGTATCTGGAAGTGATCATTACCGAGATCGCCGCCGGCGGCAAGACCGCCAAGTGCGACGACAAGGCCGTCTCCCGCGCCCGCGCCCGCGTCGCCGCGCTCGCCGAGCAGAAGAAGGACAAGCCGAAGCCGACTCGCGCGCAGAAGATCGCCTCCGGCGTCGAAAAGCCCCGCAGCAAGAAGCAGGTGCGCCGCGACGCCAAAACCGCCGCCAAGGCCAAGTAAGGAGACCGAACCATGGCTCACAAGAAGGGACAAGGCTCCGTCAAGAACACCACCAACCCCAACCCGAAATACCGTGGTGTCAAGCGCTTCGAAGGCGAAAGCGTCCTGGCCGGCAACGTGCTGGTGCGCCAGTGCGGCACCAAGTTCCACGAAGGCAAGAACGTCGGCCGCGGCCGCGACTTCACGCTCTTCTCGCTCGTGGACGGCAAGGTGAAGTTCGAACGCCGCAAGGACCGCAAGTTCGTCTCGGTCTACCCCGAAGCGGAAAAGGCCGACGCCTGATTTCGCCGGAGATCCGGAAGACCCGTCCCCTCTCCGGGACGGGTTTTTTATTTTCATGCACGTGAAAGCCCGCCTCCTCCGCCTCCTGCTGCCGCTCGCGCTCCCGGCGCTCTTCGCCGCCGCGCTTTCGGGCTGCTCCGACGACGCCGACGGGGAGGAGTTCAGCTTCGAACGCCAGCCCCAGGGGTTCAAGGCGGAGACCGACGGCTCGGGCGACTCGATCCACTGGGTCCTGGTCTGGGAGACCCCCTCCGACCCCGAGCGCCTGAAGGCCTACCATCTCTGGGCGATCCTGGCCGAGGAGACCGAGGAGACCGCCGCGTTCGTCTCCCGCCAGACCGGCTTCTCCGGCGACGTCGACGAAAGCCGCCTGCCCGCGGGAATCCGCCACTGGAGCGCGGCTCCGGATACCGGCGCCTCGCGGGAGCGCTGGCGCATCCCCGACGACGCGCACGCGGAGGCGCGGTCGCTTTCGCTCGGCGCGGTGCGCTGGCTTCTCTGGGCGGAGTATTCCGACTCGCGCCGGCCCGGCAACCGCATCTCGACGCGCGTCTACTACCGCGACGTCTTCCCGCCCGAGCCGGTGACCGTGGAGGTGACCGCCTTCGCCGACAGCGCGCTGCTCGCCTGGAACCGCCCCTTCGACCTGGCCGACAACCTCGAGCCGAACCGCTCGGGCAGGATCTTCGGCTACCGCCTGGAGCTCTCGGCGCTGACGACGGACTTCGCGGGCCGCAGGCCGTTCTTCGCGCTCCGCGAGGGGGCCGACTCCTCCGCGCTGCTCGTCGACAGGACGATCGTCCCCGCCGGAAACGGGACGCCGCTGGACGAAGGCGCCGTCGAGGAGCGCGCGCCGACGGACGAGGCGGTCTCGGTCGTGGTGCTCGACGGGAAGAGCTGGAAGGGGACCTCGCCCGACGACGAGCGCTTCGTGGTCTCCGTCCGCAACCTGCGGCCCGGCCAGGGCTACCGCGCGCGCGTGACCCCGTTCGACTCGCTCGGCGTGACGCGCGACCTCGACGACAACCCGATGGAGACGCGGCCCGCGGACTTCGTCACCACCGACAGCACAAAGCCCGTCTTCAACGCCTCGCCGACGCTTTCCCCCACCGACCGCATCGGGACCTACCTGCTCGGATTCCGGCCCGCGACCGACCGCCAGACGGGCATCGCGCGGTACGAGTTCGAGCGCGTCGA
Organism: Fibrobacter succinogenes; assembly: GCA_902796785.1. Taxonomy (GTDB): domain Bacteria; phylum Fibrobacterota; class Fibrobacteria; order Fibrobacterales; family CADBQJ01; genus CADBQJ01. Next base: position 1,183 of record CADBQJ010000012.1, on the reverse strand, counting down.
CGCCGACACGCTCGAGGGGCGCGCCGACACGGTCGCCTGGTCCGTCCTGGTCGACACGCTCGAGCTGGAGGGCGGACGCCACTACGTGGCGCTGGGGAACCTGGTGCCCGGCGTGGTCGTCTCGCTCGGGCTGGCCGCGCGCGACAGCTCCGGCCATCTCTCCGACCGGGTCGACACCGTCTTCTCGCTCCCGCCGAAAAGCGCGCTCGCCTGCCCCGCGGGGATGGTGGCCGTGGCGGGGGACGGTTCCTCGGGCGACTTCTGCATGGAGCGGTTCGAGCACCGCGACGGCGACCGCTTCGTCACGCAGGTCCGCTGGGACGAGGCGCGCGAGGCCTGCAAGGCGCTCGGCGACGGCTCGTGGGAGGCCGACCTCTGCAGCGAGGCGCAGTGGACGCGCGCCTGCACCGAGGGGACCGAGCGCAAGTGGGGCCTGCTGGCCGAGGACGAGGAGGAGCTGGCGCGCCTTCTGCCGCTGGAGTGCGGCGTGGGCTCGGGCGACTCGTCGCTCTCGCTCTCCGCGTCGCTCCGCTCGCTGGCCTGCACGACGGGCGACGGCGTGCGCGACCTTCCGGGCCACTTCCAGGAATGGGTCGTGGGGCCCGAGACCGACTCCGTCCGCATCAAGGGCGGCTCGTGGATGCGCCCCAACGGGTCCGACCAGACCACCATCCAGTCGCTGGCCATGTGCTCCTCCCGCTCCAAGGGGCTCTGGAAACGCCCGCGCTTCGCGCTGAAGGGGAACCACGACACGCTCTTCGTCTTCTTCGGCGACTCGGTCCGCTACGCCGTGGACCCGAAGGACACCGTGATGAAGCGCCGCGTCTCCGACACGCTGCTCTGGTCCCCGGGCGACTCGGTGCAGGCCTTCGCGGTCTACGCCTCCGACTCCTCCACGCTCCTGGGCGCCGACACGCTGCAGCATTTCCCCACCCGCGCGGGATGGGTCGAGGCCAACGCCAACGGCCTGGTCTACCGCGCCGAGGGCGGGCCGCGGGCCGCCTTCGTCTACGGCGAGCGCAACGTCTTCCCGGGCGCGATGTACCAGCACCGCAGCGTGGGCTTCCGCTGCTGCGCCCGCGCGAAGTAGCCCGCGGAGCCGATCCGGCCTCAGAGGGACATCCGTTCGATCAGCCGCTTCGCGACCGCGTCGGCCCCCGCGCTGTCCAGGTGCACGCCGTCG
>CADBQJ010000011.1 GCA_902796785.1 Fibrobacter succinogenes | reverse complement strand
CGCGGTGCGGTTCGCGCTCCGCCGTTCCAGCGGAAACGCGCCCGGGAAATACGTCCTCCTGGTGGACGAAATCGTCCTGGTCGGCGTCCCCCTCGAGCGCTTCGCCCGCTGACGGAAACGACTCTCCCGAAAAGGCCCGGAAACGGGCGGAACCGTGGACATCCGTGTCCGCGGTTTGTTTCGCGCGGGTCTCTTTTTCGTCCGGACGAAATCCTCCGATGGCTAGTTTCCTTCCAGAGACCAACCGTCCGGAGGAAAGAATGAAGAACGTCCGCGCGATTTCCCTGATTTTCGCCCTGCTGCTGGCCGCCCCGCTCTTCGCGTGGCGCAGCGAGCTCTATCCCGAAGACTGGAACCCCGACGCCGCCGGGAACTTCTACGCCGACAAGATCCTGCAGGACTTCTCCTACGCGGGGTACAACCGCGGCGAAAGGGCCGTTCCGCGCGTGGAAGGCCCCGTCTTCGACGTGACCGACGCCGCCTACGGCGCCGACAACACCGGCTCCTCCGACGCCACCTCCGCGATCCAGAAGGCGATCGACGCGGCCTCGGCCGCGGGCGGTGGCGTGGTCTATCTGCCCGCCGGCACCTACAAGGTCGACCCGAAGTCCTACGGCCAGGCGCTTCACGTCTACGCCTCCAACGTGGTGCTGCGCGGCGCGGGCCCCGAGAGGACCTTCGTCCTGTGCACCTCCACGGCCATGCGCGACAAGGCGATCATCCGCGCCTACGTGGACGGCAACTGGACGAGCCCCGCCTCCGGCAGCCCGGTCGCGAAGTTCTCCTCCGACCAGATGAAGCCCACGCGCTCGATTCCGGTGAACGACGTCTCCGGTTTCGCCAAGGGCGACTGGGTGGTCGTCCGGACCGACATGACCGACGCCTGGATCTCGGAGCACGGCGAATCGGAAGGGTGGGGCGGCCACGCCTCCAGCTTCACCGGGCTGATCTATCTGCGCCAGGTGGTCTCGGTGGACGCGGCGAACAGAAGGATCGACATCGACATTCCCACGCGCTACGCGATGAAGACCCGCGACAACGCGCGGATCTACAAGGCCAGGCCGATGATCCACGACGTGGGGCTGGAGGACTTCTCCATCGCCAACGTCCAGACGAACAAGTCGAACGGCTGGGGAGAGGAGGACTACAAGACCTCCGGCACCGCCTCCTACGAAATCGCCTGGGCCTACGCGATCAAGATGTCGATGGTCCGCAACAGCTGGATCTCGAACGTCAAGAGCTACAGGCCCGCGCAGAACTCCTCCGGCGCGCATCTGCTCGCCAACGGGATCGGGCTCGACAACTGCCGCTCCATCACCGTCCGCAAGTGCCACTTCGGCAATCCGCAGTACGGCGGGGGCGGCGGCAACGGCTACATGTACCGCCTGAACTCGCAGGAGATCCTGATGGACGCCGACTCCGCCACCTACGCGCGCCACGGGTTCGTGATGTCGAACATGGTCGCCTCGGGCAACGTCTTCCTCCGCGTGGCCGACAAGGACGGCGGGCATCAGCGCGGCGTCTCCGGAAGCGGCAGCACCAGCGGACGCGGCAACGACCACCACATGCACTTCAGCCACTCCAACCTCTTCGACGGCTGCAGCGCCGAGAACAGCAACTTCCAGGCGGCCTACCGCCCCTACGGCAGCGTGCCCAAGCACAACCTCACCGCGGCGCACAGCGTCTACTGGAACACGGAGGGCAAGGGGAACGACGGCGACACGTGGGTGGTGCACACGCAGCAGGCGCGCTACGGCTACGCCATCGGCACGCGCGGTTCGGTGAACAAGGTCAACACCGGGGCGGTCGGCAACTCGTCCTCGATCACGGCCCCCGTGGACCACGTGGAGGGAATCGGGACCGGCGCCGACCTGCAGCCGCAGTCGCTCTACTACGACCAGCTGGCCAGGCGGCTGAACAGGGGCGTTTCGCGCGGCAGATACGGCTCCTCCTCGGCCGAGCGCGTGCAGGCCGAGGACTACGACCGGGGCGGCGAGGGGACGAGCTGGCACGAAACCACGCAGGGCAACAGCGGCTACGCCTACCGCACCGACGACGTGGACCTGCAGCGGACCGCCGACGGCGCCGTCGCGCTGGGCTGGACCGCGACCGGCGAATGGCTGGAATACACGGTCGACTTCCCGACGGCCGGCAGGTACGCCCTGACGCTGCGCACCAGCTCCAACGGCGACGCGGGCGTCGTGGGATTCTCCGTGGACGGCGTCCCCGTGGCGGACGCGCTCGCGGTTCCCAACTCGGGCGGCTACCAGACCTACGGCGAGTGGACCGGCGCCGACGCGATCGACCTGGCCGCCGGCGAGCACGTGGTCCGCATGACCGTCGTCAACCAGGGCTTCAACGTCGACTGGTTCGGGTTCGCGGCGCTGCCGCCGGACGACGGCGGGGAGGAGGAGGCCGCGCTCGGCCCCGCGTTTGCTCCGCGCGACCTGCGGATGGCCGTCCGAGGCTCGACGCTTTCGGTCTCCGGAATGCCCGAAGGGGTGAACCGCGTGGAACTCTTCTCCGCGGACGGACGGCCGGTCGCCGCCAGGACCGTCTTCGGCTCCGGTGCGGAATTCGACCTCTCCGGCGCCGGCGGGAATCTCCTCGTCCGCGTCTCCGGCTCCTGGGGCAGCGCCGTCGGAAGGATTGCGGCGGGCCGTGGACTTTAGGAATCAGGTCCTGGGTCTCGGGGACTAGTGCGCAGCAACGCCTTCGGCGAAGTGCGAAAAGGGCTCCTTTCCGGAGCCCTTTTTCAATTTACGCGCAGCGGATTATTTCGCTAATCCCTGATCCCTGATCCCTAATCCCTGATTCAAAGCTCCAGCCCGATGAACCGGAGGTCGACGATCGCCATTGGAGGCGCGTGCGGGACGGTCTTGGCCGAACGCGGCTGCACGAGGAGCGCCTTGGCGGGGAAGGGGTCGATCGGGACGTAGACCGGG
>CADBQJ010000010.1 GCA_902796785.1 Fibrobacter succinogenes | reverse complement strand
GAGAGGCGGCGGATGGCTTCGTGCAGCTCCTGGCGGTCGCCGCCGCGCTTCACGCATTCCATGATGACGTTTTCCGTCGCCATGAAGGGAAGCTCGGCGCGGATGCGGCGCTCGATGGTCTTGGGGTAGACCACCAGCCCGGTGCAGACGTTCTCGGCGATGATGAGGATGGCGTCGACGGCGAGGAATGCCTCGGGGACGGCCAGGCGCTTGTTGGCCGAGTCGTCGAGGGTCCGCTCGAACCACTGGGTGGCGGCGGTGAAGGCGGTGGCGTTGGTCTGCGCCATGACGAAGCGGGCGAGCGAGCCGATGCGCTCGCAGCGCATGGGGTTGCGCTTGTAGGCCATGGCGGAGCTGCCGATCTGGTCCTTTTCGAAGGGCTCTTCCAGCTCCTTCAGCCCCTGCAGCAGGCGGACGTCGGTGCTGAACTTCGAGAAGGTCTCGGCGACGTCGGAGAGGGCCTTGCTGACCATGCTGTCGAGCTTGCGGGTGTAGGTCTGGCCGCAGATGGAGAGGACGCGGTCGAAGCCGGCCTTCCTGGAGACGAGGCGGTCGAGCGACTTCACCTTCTCGTGGTCGCCTTCGAAGAGGTCGAAGAAGCTGGCCTGCGTGCCCGTGGTCCCCTTGATGCCGCGGAAGGGGAGTTCCTTCTCGAGGCGGTCGATCTGCGCCAGGTCGAGCATCATCTCCTGGAGCCAGAGGCAGGCGCGCTTGCCCACCGTGGTCAGCTGCGCGGCCTGGAAGTGGGTGGCGCCGAGCTGGGGCTGCGAGCGGTGCTCCATGGCGAAGTCGGCCAGCCTGGACATCACGCGGCAGAGGCGGGCGCGGACCAGCCGGAGCGCCTCGCGGGTCTGGATGAGGTCGGTGTTGTCGCCGATGTCGGCGCTGGTGCAGCCCAGGTGGATGATCCCCTTGGCGCCGGGGGCGGCCAGGCCGTAGGCGTAGACGTGCGACATGATGTCGTGGCGGCGGCGCTTCTCCTCCTCGCGGGCGGCGGCCCAGTCGATGTCGGTCTGGTGCGCGCGGAGCTCGTCGACCTGGGCCTGGGTGACGACCGGCTTGCCGTCGGGCCCCTTCAGCCCCAGCTCGAGCTGCGCCTCGGCCACCCAGGTCCACATGCGCCGCCAGGTGACGTGCTTGAACTCGGGAGACCAGACGTACTTCATCTCCTTCGAGCAGTAGCGGGTGTTGAGGGGGCTTTCGAAAACGTCGTGGATTTCGGGCTGGGTCATGGCGGCTCCTTTCGATGCCTGCGTGGGCGGCTTTCGCCGGAAAGGCAAAGATAGAAGTTTCTTAAGGTATCTTTTCCCCCATGGCCCGCCTTTCGGGAAATCCCCTCTCGCGTCTTCTCCGCCCCGCCTCCGGCCCCGGCGAAATGGGCCGGCTGGTCGCGGTCGCGGCATTCGTCGGCGTGCTCGCGGGGCTGGCCTCCTCCCTGTTCCGTTCCGCGCTCCGGGCGCTGACCGCCTTCGCGGCGGACGGCCTGGCCGGGGGATTCGACCCCTCGGCGGCGACGCTCCCGGGCTGGGCCCTCTTCCTCGTCCCCGGCGTCGGCGGGCTGCTGACCGGCCTGCTGATCCAGAAGGCGATCCCCGGCTCCGTCGGGCGCGCCGCCGACGGCACCGACGCCGCCATCGACGCCTTCCACAACCACGGCGGGCTCGTCCGGCCGCGCGTCCCCTTCCTCAAGGGGGTCACCTCCATCGTCACCATCGGCACCGGGGGCAGCGCCGGGGTGGAGGGGCCCATGTCGCAGGTGGGCTCGGGGATCGGCGCCCTCGTCGGCCGCTTCCTGGGCGTCACCGAACGCCAGCGGCGCATCCTCGGGATCGCGGGGATGGCCGCCGGGCTGGGGGCCATCTTCAAGGCCCCGCTGGGCGGCGCGCTCACCTCCGTCGAGGTGCTCTACAAGAGCGACTTCGAGTCCGACGCCGTCATGCCCGCCATCGTCGCCTCGGTCGCGGGGTACGCCACCTTCTGCGCCGTCGACGGCTACGCCCCGATCCTCGGCCTCCTCCCGCGGTTCGCCTTCCACGGCCCGCTGGAGATCCTCCTCTACGCCGCGATGGGGGCGATGATGGCCGTCGCCTCGCGCCTGTTCATCCGGCTTTTCCGCCGGACGCGCGAGCTCTCGCTGGCCTGGAACCTGCCCTTCTGGGCCAAGTCGGCGCTGGCCGGCTGCGCCGTGGGGCTCGTCGCGCTGGCCGTCCCGCAGATCGCCGGCTCGTGGGAGCTGCTCGCCGGGATGATGCGCGGCGGGACGGGCTCGGGCTGGCGCGCGGCCGCCTTCCTCCTCGCCCTGGCCGCCGCCAAGATGGCCGCCACCGCCCTGACCGTCGGCGTCACGCAGTCGGGCGGCCTCTTCGGCCCCTCGCTCTTCGTCGGGGGAGTGCTGGGCGGCGCCTTCGGGACGGCGGTCCACGCCCTCTGGCCCGCGGCGGTTCCGCAGCCCGGCGCCTACGTCTTCGTGGGGATGGGGGCCTTCTTCGCGGGGGTGGCCCACGCCCCGATCGCCGTGGCGGTGATGGTCTGCGAGCTGGCCGGCGACTACGGCCTGCTGGCGCCGCTCATGGTCGCCTCCGTGGTCCACGTCGTGCTGGCCCGGCGCGAGTCGATCTACCTCCACCAGGTCCCGAACAAGTTCGCCTCGCCGGCCCACCGCCACGAGCTCCAGCGCGACATCCTGCGCGAATCCACGGTCCGGAGCCTGCTGCCCGGGACCTCGGCCCCGGTCTGCTTCCCGCCCGAGGCCACCCTGGCCGAAATCCGGCGCGCCATCTCGGGCACCTCCGAGGAGATCTTCCCCGTCGTCGACGGCTCGGGCGCCTTCGCCGGCGTGCTCGACGTCCACGAGCTCCGCAAGGCCATCTTCGACGACTCGCTGGCCGACTGGGTCATCGCGCAGGACATGCTCCGCCCTTCCGCCGGGCTCTCCCCCGACATGGACCTCCACGTCGCGCTGCAGAGGTTTTTGGCCGAAAACGCCTCCCAGATGGCGGTTCTGGAGGGCGGAAAGGTGGTCGGAACGCTCCACCAGCGCGACCTGATCGCCGTCTACGAGGAAAAATCGCGTTCCTACACTTGACCGTTTCGGGCCGTTTTCTATATTTGCGTTCGCTCGGGCGATTAGCTCAGTTGGTAGAGCAGCTGACTCTTAATCAGCGGGTCGAAGGTTCGAGCCCTTCATCGCCTAGAAAAGAAGACCTTCCTCCGGGGAGGTCTTCTTCTTTTTTCCCTTTTTTCCCGGCCGCTTCGCCGCTCCGGCGAATTTGCTACCATGAAAGCATGGCCGAAGACGAAAAGGACGAAAGGGACGAATCCCCCGACGCCGTTCCGGAGGAGCTCCATTCGGGGCTCTCCTTCGCGTTCCTGGTCGTCCTGTCGGGCGGGCTCTACCTGGCCTGGTGGCAGTATCTCCTCTGGCGCTTCCTCCGCGACCGCTGCGGCATGCCGGTGCGTCCCGCGGTCCGCGCGGCGGTCAACGCCTTCTTCCCCGTCTACGCCTTCTCGATGTTCGTCTATCCCATGGCCTTCTCCGCGAAGCGGGGGCGCGCGCCCGACTTCTCCGCGCCGCTCTTCGCCGGGGCCTACGTCCTCTTCTTCTTCCTCCCGCTGCTGGGCGGGGAGCACGTGGCCGTCCTGTCGCTGCTCTCCCTGCTGAGGCTGGTCCCCTGCCTGCCGCTCCTGGAGATCCACCGCTTCCTGGCGGTCTCCGCCGGCGTCCCGACGCGCGAAGTCCGCTTCGCCTCGCGGAGCGACCTGGTCGTCGTGCTGGTCTCGCTGGTCCTCACCGCCGCGGTCTGGCTGCTCGCCTCCGCCTCCGCGCTTCCCGCGGGACTCGGCGCGGCGGGCTGAACCCGTTTCCGGATCCGGTCGAAGCCCGCCTTCGCGCGGCGCTAGTCGCGCGGCGCGGGGCAGACGACCATTTCGAGGGACTGCAGGTCGCGCAGCAGCGGTTCGCGGTCGCGCAGGCTCGGCGGCTGCGGGACGAGGACCGTGCCCGTCGTGGCGCGGTCGGGGTTCCAGCTCCAGCGCAGCGCGAGCGACTTGGCCGCCGCGAAGCCGTCGCACCGGCCCAGGCGGGCGAGCGCGAGGGTGCGCGAGAGCCACATCCGGTTGTTCCAGAGGGCGCTGCGCCGCAGCGCCTTCTCGCTTTCGGCCAGGACGGTCTCCCAGTCGCCGGTCGCCTCCGCGATCCGGGCCCGCTCCTCCGCGACCGGGAAGCGGTCGCCGGCGATCGACTCCAGGTAGTCCAGGTGGGCCCGCGCGTCGTCCAGCTTGCCGTTCGTGCGGAGGAAGCCCGCCAGGAGCCAGCGCGGAAGCGGGTTCCCGGGGTCGATCTCGAGCGCGTCGGCCACCCCGCGGAGCGACCGGCCCGGAACCACGGCCATGGTCCGCTCGGCCTCGTCCGCGGCGCGTTCGGAGCGCGCGCGGCGCTCGGCCAGGAAGCCGCCGTAGAGCGTCAGCAGCGCCAGGACGGCGCAGACGCCGGCGCGCCACCTGTCGGCCGGGACGCGCGAGCAGAGCAGCGCGTCCGCGCGGTCGAGGAGCCCGGGGCGGAGCCGCGAGCAGGCCGCGCCGCAGAAGAGCGCGAAGAGCGCGGCCGTGGTCGGGAAGGCGTGCGTGGAGAGGTCGAAGCTGGCGTGGACGGCCAGCATGGCGCCCGTCGCGGCGAAGAGCGTCGAGACCAGGGGCGGGTCGCGCTTCAGCGAGGAGCAGACGCCCAGGAAGACCAGCGCGGAGAGGAAGGCGACGAGGAGCGTGCCGAAGAGGCCGCGCTCGGCCCAGGCCTGGAGCCAGTGGTTGTGCGCGCCGCTGGCCACCGACTGGCGCTGGAGCCCGCTGACGGTGTCGCTCGGCATCAGGTCGACGGAGACGCGGGCGAAGCCGCCCAGGCCGGTCCCCCACGGGAGGTTCTCCGCGCCGGCGCGCGCGGCGGCCTCGTAGATCTCCGTGCGCGAGACGAACGACACGGCCTTGTCGCGCAGGAAGTCCGCGGCGAAGTCGGAGGCGGCGACGACCGCGATGGCCACCGCCACCGCGCCCGCGGCGGCCAGCTTGGCGGCGGGCCGGATCCGCTTCGTGTGGAAGACGGCGCAGCAGACGGCCGTGGCGACGCCCGCGCCCCAGGCGATCCAGGCGGTCAGCGACCGTTCGGCGAAGGGCATGAGGACCGCGACCGCGCAGAGGAGGCCGCTCCAGGCCCGCAGGAAGCGCGAGGGGGTCTTCGCGGCGATCCACGCCCAGACGGGGATCGTGGCGGCGGCGAACATCATCAGCGTGTTGCGCTGCCCGAAGAGGCCGGCCACCTGGAAGTCGCCCTTGGCCCGCCAGGGCTGCGCGATCTGGAAGTAGTCCGCCAGCCCCAGTCCCAGCACGAGCGAGCCCGCGGCCAGCGCCAGCGCCGCCCGCTTCCCCTTTTCGGGGACCGAGCAGACCGTCCCCAGGGCGAACGCGGCGCAGAAGAGGGCGGAGGGCAGGAGGTCCACGGCGCCGCTCCAGGAGCGCAGCGCGAGGAGGGCGGCCAGCAGCTCGAGCGCGCAGACCGCCCAGGCCCAGGGGCGGACCGCCTTCGCGCGGACGGCGGAGACGAACGGGGCGGCCATGGCCGCGGAGGCCCACAGCCAGCGCCATTCGCGCACGAAGACGCCCCTGGTCTCGAGCAGGAGCCCGAAGGCCGAGACGGCGGCGGCCGTCCAGAGCGCCCAGGATTCGACGGGTCGTTCCATGCCCGAATTTTAGCAATCCCGCCCGCGCATTTCGTCTATCTTTCCCGTCATGGACCACGCCGGATTCCGCCGCTTCCTTCCCTCCCTCCCCGTCGCGCTCGCCGTCGCGGGGCTGCTCCTCCTCCTGGCGCTCATCGGGGCGCAGTCGCGCCTCTACGGCCGCGACGCCGAGGCCAACCCCGAGGTGAAGTTCTCCTACCTGCCCGACGTCCACACGGTCCGCCTTCTCGCGCCGGGCCACCAGGAGGCCTTCGGCCGCGCCTTCTGGATCCGCGCCACCACCTATTTCGGCGGCGAGTACCTGGCGGGCCGCGAGGCGACCTGGATGCTCCACCTCTGCGGGCTGGTGGTCAAGCTGGCGCCGAAGTTCGCCTGGCCCTACCAGATCATCGGCACCTCCGTCTTCGACAAGGAGGGCGACCTCGACCTCGAGCTGATGCGCCAGGGGATCGAGGAGCTTCCCGACAACCTGCACATCCACCTCTTCCTGGCCATGCGCCTCGTGGAGAAGCACGGCGACTACCAGGGCGCGGGCGACGTGCTCGACCACGCGATCGCCCATACGCAGGCCCCCGACTTCGTGGTCGGCATGCGCGAGACCTACCGCAAGAACGAGAACGACCTCCCGCAGGCGATGGCAATCTACCTGGGCGAATGGGAGCGCGTGAAGGACAGCCCGCAGATGGCCAAGCCGGTCCTCGAGCGGCTCTCCCGGATGATCGACGTGAAGAAGAGCAAGTCCTCCGCGCTCACGCTCAAGCAGATCAAGGACGTCGCCAAGCTCCTCGAGGAGAAGAAGATCTCGCCGCAGGAGTTCTACGTGCAGATGATGCGGATGGCGGTGCCGCCCGAGGCCGAGGCGCCCGCGCCCGCCGAAGCGCCGGCGGACCGGAGCTAGCCGCTCAGCTCACGAGCCAGTTCATCATCTCGAGGACCCCGTCGTAGTCCGGCAGGTAGCGCCGGGGGTCCTGGTTGCGGTCGCCGAGGCGGTCGACGAACTCCGACCAGACGCGCTCGTTCTTCCCGCCGAGCCCCAGGTGGTTCTCGATCGAGCCGCGCGTCCAGAGCCAGATCCCCTTCGCCTTCAGCTTGTCGTGCAGCCGCCGGATCGGCGGCTTGCACTCGTCCACCGACGCGAACCAGGCGTAGGCCTCCGCGGCGGTCATCCCGCTGTGCTTGGTCACGGGGATCCCCTGCACCAGGCGGACGTTGCGCTGGCGCGCCCGCTCGGCGAAGACCGCGACGCACTCCTTCAGGTCCGGGTCGTCCTCCTCCAGGAAGCCGTCGCGCACCGCGTCGGTGAAGGCGTAGTCCAGGTCGACCAGCGCCTTGACCGGGAGGTCCATGGCCGCCAGCACCTTCATCGACTTCGCCGTGTTCGAGACGCCGCCCTGCCGCACGAGCGCCAGCTTGCGGAGCACGAAGGAGTCCCCGGTCAGCCGCTCGTAGAGGCGCGGGAGGATGCGCAGCTCCGTCTTCCCCTCGGTGAGGACGATGCGGTCGGCGAAGAGCATCTCGTTGGAGTTGCTCAGCGAGAAGAGCAGCTGCAGCTGGCTGGGGGCGTCGTGCACCACGCGCTTGACCGCGTCCTCGATCCGCTCGCGCATGAAGGTGCCGCGCGCGATGTTCTTTCGGATCAGCAGGCAGGTGCGCACGTCCTCGGCGGTCACCATCTGCGCGCTGTGCGTGGCGAAGACCACCTGGTAGCCCTCCTGCGAGAGCCGCTTGAGGCTGAGGCGCACCAGCTCCACGGCCTGCGGGTGGAGGTGGAGCTCCGGCTCCTCGATCAGCAGCAGCCGGCGGAAGGGGTGCTTGCTCTGCGCCTGGCGCGTCTCGGCGAGGCGGCGCAGGAGCGCCATCTGCACGGCGCGCTGGGCGCCCTGGCCCATCAGCGAGAGGTCCTGCCCGTCGGGGTAGCCCTCTTCGTAGACGCGCAGCGAGGCCTGGCGCAGCAGCGAGGAGAGGTCGGGGCTGGGGAAGCGGAGCTGGAGCCGGAGGCTGGGGAAGATCGCCTCCAGCGCGCGATTGAGCTCGCGGTCGAACTGGCGCAGCTCCTGCGGGCGGTCGTAGTCGTCGCCGAAGAGCGGGGAGAGCGCCTCGAACGCGCGGTCGAACTCGGCGCGGTAGCGCTCCACCAGGGGGCCCACCACCTCGGCCATCAGCTCCGCGGTCAGCGTCCGCTCGCCCTCGCCGAAGGGGCCGGTGTCGTCGGGCAGCGCCGAGATGATCAGCGGGCTGGGCATCAGCTCGCGCAGCGCGTTCTCCGCGGCGAGGTCCACCTTCCAGTGGTCCTCGGAGTGCTTCGAGCCGGGATGGAGGAAGACCAGCGGCGGGCGCACGCGCGTGTCGGTCTTCTCCTGGCGGCGGCGCAGCGTCACCCGGCCCTCCTTCAGGTAGGGGACGAGCGCGCCCATGCCGTATTCCTCCAGCGCCTCGCGGTCCAGCCCGCCCACGACGCCCTCCACCTCGACGGTCTTGTTCACGTTGCGGAAGTGGAAGCGGTTGAGCGGCGTGCCCTGGAAGAGCCACGCCAGGCCGAGGAGGATGCTGGTCTTGCCGGTGTTGTTGCCGCCGACCAGCGCGGTGAAGTCGGAGAGGGGGAAGGTTTCGCTCCGGATGGACCGGAGATTGGTGATGCGGATGGACTCCAGCGCGGGCTTCATACCCTTAAGGTATACTCCCCGCGGCGGAAAAGGGAGTTTTTTCAGCCGATTCGCCGCGCCTGCTCGATGGCCCCCTCGGCCACGATGTCGTTGGCGTGCTCCGCGCGCTCGATCCGGCACGCGTCGAAGAGCTTCTCCATCGCGTGGCGCTTCGCCGCGGCGACGGTCTTCTCGAAGAAGCCCGCGTAGAGCAGCACGCCGCCGCCCAGGTAGAGCTTCTCGGGGTTCATCAGGTCGATCAGCCAGGCGAGCGCGACGCCGAGCGCCTCGGCCGCCTCGTCCAGGAGGGCGGTCACCTTCGGGTCGCCGGCCTCGACGGCGCGCAGGAGCTCGGGCCCGGACATCCCGGCGCGCTCCACCAGGGAGCGGCCGCCCGCGATCTCGCCCAGCGGGAGGATCTTCCCGCGGAAGGGGAACGGCACGTTCCCGAGCTCGCCCGCCATGCCGGTGCAGCCGGTGCAGACCCGGCCGTCCATCATGTAGGACATCCCGATGTTGGTGCCGACCATCGCCAGCACGACGTTCCGCTCGCCGGGGACGCGGGCCACCTGCGCCAGCAGCGCGGCGTCGGCGTCGTTGAGGAAGACGGGCTTCACGCCCTTCCACTCCAGGTCGTCGGCGGAGAGGCCGTTCAGCCCGGGGATCGAGTTGCACTGGACGACGGTCTGCCCGCGGATCAGGGCGCAGATCGCGCAGCCCGCGTGGCGCGGCTTCTCGGGGAGCGCGTCGATCGTCTCGCGCCAGATGCGGACCAGGTCCTCCTTCCCGAAGGAGGGGCCGCTCGGGTACGAGCGCGTCTCGTCGCCCGCGGGGGAGCGGACCAGGGTGAAGAGCTTCGTCCCGCCGAGGTCGAAACCGACGTCGATCGGGCCGTTTCCGGTCGTTTCGTTCTTCGCGTCCATCTTCTTCTCGCGCCTCCGGCG
>CADBQJ010000009.1 GCA_902796785.1 Fibrobacter succinogenes | reverse complement strand
GTCTTCATCGACATCGAGTCCTTGCCGACGGGGATCGAGACGCCGAGCGCGGGGCAGAGCTCCATGCCGACGGCCTTCACCGCCTCGTAGAGGCCGGCGTCCTCGCCGGGGTGGCCCGCGGCGGCCATCCAGTTGGCGGAGAGCTTGACGCGGCGCAGGCTTTCGACCGGCGCGGCGGCCAGGTTGGTGAGCGCCTCGGCGACGGACATCCGCGCGGCGGCGCCGTAGGAGAGGAGCGCGACGGGGGTGCGTTCGCCCATCGACATCGCCTCGCCCGCGTAGGCCTCGAAGCCCGCGGCGGTCACGGCGCAGTCGGCCACGGGAACCTGCCAGGGGCCGACCATCTGGTCGCGGCAGACCTGTCCGGTCACGCTGCGGTCGCCGATGGTGATCAGGAAGGTCTTGTCGGCGACCGCGGGGAGCAGCAGCACGCGGCGGGCCGCCTCCTCGAGCGTGACGCCGGAGCGGTCGAGCGCCTTGCCCTTCGCGGCGAGGCTCTTGACGTCGCGGTGCATGCGCGGGGGCTTGCCGAGCAGCAGGTCGAGCGGCATGTCGATCGGCCGGTCGCCGAAGTGCGAGTCGTCCAGCACGAGCCGGCGTTCCCCGGTCGCCTCGCCGACGACCGCGTAGGGGCACCGTTCGCGGGCGCAGATCGACTCGAAGGTCGCCATGCGGTCGGCGGGGATCGCCAGGACGTAGCGTTCCTGGCTTTCGTTGCACCAGATCTCCTTGGGGCTCATGCCGGGCTCGTCGTTGGGGACCGCGCGCAGCTGGAACTTCCCGCCGCGGCCGCCGTCGGAGACCAGTTCGGGCAGGGCGTTCGAAAGCCCGCCCGCGCCGACGTCGTGGATGAACTCGATGGGGTTCTTCTCGCCCAGCGCCCAGCAGCGGTCGATCACCTCCTGGCAGCGGCGTTCCATCTCGGGGTTGTCGCGCTGCACCGAGGCGAAGTCGAGGTCGGCCTTCGACGACCCGGAGGCCATCGACGAGGCGGCGCCGCCGCCCAGGCCGATCAGCATGGCGGGCCCGCCCAGGACGACCAGCTTGTCGCCGGGGGCGATGGTCCCCTTCTGCACCTGTTCGCGGCGGATGCTGCCCAGGCCGCCGGCCAGCATGATGGGCTTGTGGTAGCCGCGGATCTCCACGCCGGCCGGACCGGGCACGCGTTCCTCGTAGGTGCGGAAGTAGCCCAGCAGGTTCGGGCGGCCGAACTCGTTGTTGAAGCCGGCGCCGCCGAGCGGGCCGTCGACCATGATCTGCAGCGCGGAGGCGATGCGGTCGGGCTTGCCGAAGTCCTCTTCCCACGGGCGCTCGGCGCCGGGGATGCGGAGGTTGGAGACCGAGAAGCCGGTGAGGCCCGCCTTGGGCTTGGAGCCGCGCCCGGTGGCGCCTTCGTCGCGGATTTCGCCGCCGGAGCCGGTCGCCGCGCCGGGATAGGGGGAGATGGCGGTGGGATGGTTGTGGGTCTCCACCTTCATCAGGATGTCGATCTCCTCCTTGTGGTAGGAGTAGCTCCCGCCGGTCGGTTCGGCCCAGAAGCGCTTCTCGACGGGCCCTTCCATCACCGCGGCGTTGTCCTTGTAGGCGCTCAGCACGTGGTCCGGGGTCTTCTGGTGGCTGTTGCGGATCATCGCGAAGAGCGAGAGCTCCTGCTCCTTCCCGTCGATGGTCCACTTGGCGTTGAAGATCTTGTGGCGGCAGTGCTCGGAGTTGGCCTGCGCGAACATCATCAGCTCGACGTCGCTCGGGTCGCGGCCCAGCTTGGCGAAGCTTTCGAGCAGGTAGTCCATTTCGTCGGGCGCCAGCGCGAGGCCCAGCTCGACGTTGGCCTTTTCCAGCGCGGCGCGCCCCTGCGTGGTCAGCGGAACCACGGTCTTCGGCGCGGGCGTCCCGCGGTCGAAGAGCGCCTCGGCGCCGGCTTCGTCGCGGAGGACGACCTCCATCATGCGGTCGTGGAGGACGGCGGCGACCGCGGCGCGCGACTCCTCGTCCCATTCGCCGTCGGCGACCACCGAGAAGCGGCGGCCGCGTTCCAGCCGGCGCACGGCGTCCAGGCCGCAGATGCGGGCGATGTCGGTCGCCTTGGAGGACCAGGGGGAGATGGTTCCGAACCGGGGCAGCACCAGGAAGGGCTCGCCCTCCTCGGCGCCCTCGACGGGGAAGGCGGGGCCGTAGCGGAGAAGGCGGTCCAGGCGGCCCTTCTCCTCTTCGGAGAGGTCGCGCGAGACGTCGGCCAGGTGGACGAAGCGGCCCGAAATCGACCGGACGGCCGGCCCCTTCCCCCGCAGCGCCTCCCGCACCTGTTCCAGAAGACGTGTTTTGCGGATGGGGGAAAGGCAGGAAGTGCCGGGAAGCAGCAGCATGGCGGACCTCGTCGAACCGGGGCGCACGCGCGTTCCCGGGGGACCCGAAATCTAGAAAAGGGGGGCGGTTCCCCCCGCCCCGTCAGACCAGCGAAAACCGCACCACGGCGGCGTAGGCGAGGAGGAAAAGCGCCCCGGAGAGCCGCCCCAGGCGCCGCCGTCCCGAGGCGGGCCCGGCGAACAGGCAGAGGACCAGCAGGAAGCCGGCCCCGGAGGCCATGAGAATCTGCGCCCATTCGGGCCTTCCGACGGGAACCGGCTCGACGAGCGCGGTGAGCCCGAGCACCATCAGCACGTTGAAGACGTTCGACCCGACCACGTTCCCCACCGCCAGGTCGCCGCTTCCGCGCCGCACGGCCGCCAGCGACGCCGCCAGCTCGGGCAGGCTGGTCCCCACGGCCACGATCGTCATGCCGATCGCCCCTTCGCCCAGCCCGGCCAGGCGCGCCAGGGAGGAGGCGCCGGAGACGATGACCTTGCCGCCGGCCACCAGGCAGATCAGCCCGATCGCCACGAGGAAGACGGCCCGGGCGACGCGCATCCCCCCTTCGGCGGAGCCCTCCTCGGGAACGCCGCGCCGGAAGGAGCCGGCGAGGAAGAGCGCGAAGGCCAGCAGCAGCACCGCCCCGCCGAGCGCGTCCACGCGGGAATCGGCGGAGAGGAGGACGAGCAGCGCCAGGAAGGGCGCGACCCCGGCGGCGACTGGCAGCTCGAAGCGGCAGACGCCGCGCGGGAAGACCACGGGCCGGACGAGCGCGCAGACGCCCAGGATCAGGAGGATGTTGCAGACGTTGCTCCCCAGGACGTTCCCCAGGGCGAGCTCCGCGCTCCCCTGCGCCGCGGAGAAGAGGTTCACCGTCATCTCCGGAAGGCTGGTGCCGAAGGCCACGACCGTCAGCCCGATCAGCAGCTCCGAAACGCCGAGCCGGCGCGCCAGCGCGCGGGCTCCGTCCACGAGCCAGGTCGCCCCCTTGGTGAGGGAGACGAATCCCAGCGCGACCATCGCTATCGGCATCACGGCCTGGTTCAGCACGAAAGGGCTCCTTTGATATCTCGTCCGCAAATCTACCTAGATTGAGGCCATGAACGACCCGAAAGACCCCGGTTCCGCCGATTCCCTCCTGGGGCTCTGGGACGGCTGGATGGCCGTGGAGGCGCGGAACTCCCCCGCCACCCGCTCCGCCTACCTCTCCGACGGGCGGCAGCTGGCCCGCTGGCTGGAGGAATCCGGCGCCTCGCTCGTCCGCTGCGACCGCGCGGCGCTGGAGGGCTATTTCGACGCCCTGGACGAGCTCGGCGCCGCGGACGCCACCATCGCCCGGAAGCTGGCCGCCGCGAAGTCGCTCTTCGCCCGCCTCGCCGCCGAGGGGGCGCGCCCGGACAACCCCGCCGAGCTCCTCGCGTCGCGGCGCCGGGGGCGCCACCTGCCCGACGTGCTCTCCGTGGAACAGGTCGACGCGATCCTCGGCGGAATCGACCTCGGCGAACGCGGCGGCCTGCGCGACCGCGCGCTGCTCGAGCTGCTCTACGGGGCGGGGCTGCGCATCTCCGAGGCGATCGGCATGACGCTCGAGCGGATGAGGCTCGACGAGGGGTGGCTGCTCGTCCAGGGGAAGGGCTCCAAGCAGCGGCTCGCGCCCATCGGCCCGAACGCGGCGGCCCTGGTCGACCGCTACCGCCGCGAGGAGCGCCCGCTGCTGAACCCGAAGAGCGACGCGCTGCTGCTCAACCTCCGCGGCGGGCCGCTCGGCCGCGTGGGGGCGTGGCAGATCGTCAAGAAGCGGTGCGCGGAGATCGCGCCGCAGGTCACGCCGCACACCTTCCGGCACTCCTACGCCACCCATCTGCTGGAGGGGGGAATCGACCTGCGCGTGCTGCAGGAGCTGCTCGGCCACGCGAGCATCACGACCACGCAGATCTACACGCACCTGGACCGGATGCGCCTGCAGGAGACGCACCGGAGGTTCCATCCGCGCGAGGCGCGGGAGGGCTGATCAGCCGGCGGCGACTTCGCAGCGCGACTCGACGGATTCGCCGGGCTTCAGGACGGTCAGTCCGAGCTCGGGGCGGTTGAGCGCGTCGGTGGCGCCCGAAACCGGCTCGATCGCGATGGAGCGGTTCCCCGGAGGGGTGTAGAGCTGGAACCAGCGGAAGAACTTCGGGTCCTGCCGGAGCGTGACCGCGCTTCCGCCGCGCGAGAGCCGCGCCACGCCGTCGCCGGAGGAGAGCGCGACGTCGAGCTCTTCCTTGCCCAGCGCGCCGCCCCTGCGGAAGTCGAGCGAGGTCCCCTCCACGGAGGGGACGGCGCCGGTGGGCATCAGGTCGGGCGCCACCTCCACGTAGCGGTCGCCCGAGAGCGTCAGGGTCGCCCCTTCGATCGATCCGCCGAGCGTGAAGTAGGGATGCCAGCCGAGGGCGACCGGCGCGTTCTCCGCGCCGAGGTTCGAGATGCGGAACTCCAGGGAGAGCCGGCCCTTCTCGAGGCGGTAGCGCGTCTCCAGGCGCAGCCGGTAGGGCCAGCCGTCGAACTTCGCGGGGTCGTCGAGCGTGATTCCGAGCCGGATTTCGGCGCCGGTTTCGTCCGCCTTCTCCTCCAGGACCTCCGTTCGCGAGAAGCGGATCAGGCCGTGGATGCGGGAGCCGTCGCCCTTGTCGGGGGTCATCCGGACGGTCCGCCCCTCGAAGACGAAGCGCGCGCCGGGAAGCCGGTCGTTCCAGGGGAAGAGGACGCGGCCGCGCGACTTGGGGTTCTCGGGGATCTCGCGGTCGGCGTCGCAGTCCAGGATCTGCTCGACCCCTTCGCCGGCGTCGAGCGCCAGGCGGTGGACCGTTCCGCCGAAGCCGGGGAGGATCTCCGCCCATTCGCCGTTGGCATGGTTGCGCAGCGCGACGACGTCGACGGCGCCGGCGCGGAATCTTTCGATCGCGAAGCTCATTCGAAGTCCTTCAGGTAGGTCTTGGGCTGGTAGAGCGAGAACTCGATTTCGCGGTAGAGCTCCATCGGGCCGGATTCGCGGACGTTGTTGATCAGCGACTCGATCTGCAGCTGCGACTTGTACGCGCCGATGGCCGCGAGCTTGCGCTCGAGGACCTCGGGGGAGCACTTCACCATCAGGTTGGGCTTGACGGGGAAGTCGGCGTAGATCGCCATTTCGTAGACCGTGGGGGTCGCCGGGATCGGGGCGCCCAGCTCGGGCCAGATGTCCCCGCCCGCGTGGAAGACCGAGATCATCACCTCGTCGTAGACCATCTTGTGGTCGGGATGGTAGTCGCATCCGCTCGGGACGAAGAGGCGCGTGGGGCGGAAGTCGCGGATCTCGCGGGTGTAGGCGTTCTGCATGCCCGTGAAGCCCTCGATCACGCAGGGGTCGCCCGGCGCGGCCACGCGGCGGCCGCCGTTGCGCGAGAGGCTGCAGTCGGGGAAGTTGAGCCAGCGCACGTCGTCGATGCCGAGGGCCCTGAAGGAGTCCATCGTCTCGGCGGCGCGCACCTCCTTGATGGTGCGGCGCTGTTCGGCGGTGCAGTAGCCCATCGAGCCGTCGGTGGTGATGAGCATGCGCAGCGGGATCCCCGCGGCCTTGGCGGCCTGGAGGAGGATGCCCGCGCCCAGCACGATGTCGTCGTCGTGCGGCGCCACGAAGAGCCACCGTTCCGCGTCGCCCTTCCAGCCGGTGAAGGCCGCGGAGATGTCGTTGCCGGCGCGGACCGCGCTTTCGCCGCGGACGCGGTATTCGAATTCCTGCATTTGTCGCTCCTGGATGTGGATGATCAGCTCCAGGCCCGGGAGGAGGTCCCCTCGATGCCGCTGAGCTTGAGTTCGAAGTCGTCGGGATTGGTCGCGTTCTGCAGCGCCTCTTCGCGCGAGATGCGGCCGTCCTGGAGAAGCTTGAAGAGGGACTGGTCGAAGGTCTGGCTCCGGTACTGGATGTGGCCTTCGGCGATGGCCGACTCGATCAGCGAGGTCTTCTCGACGTCGGCGAGGTATTCCTTGATCGCCGGCGTGTTGATCATGATCTCCGCCGCGGGCACGCGCCCCTTGCCGTCGGCCGTGGGGAGCAGGCGCAGCGAGATGATGGCCTGGAGG
>CADBQJ010000008.1 GCA_902796785.1 Fibrobacter succinogenes | reverse complement strand
GCCCGTTCGCCGTCGTCCCCCAGCACGCTCCGGCCGCCCGCGAGGCGCAGGCGGGCACGGGGGTTGATCAGGCGGAAGATCGCGACGGTCCGGCAGAACTCGTCGTTCGACAGCTTCGGCAGCGATTCGAACGGCGTGCCGGGAATCGCGCTCAGCACGTTCATCGGCGTGGACCGGACGCCGAGCGCGCGCAGGTCGAGGCACATGTCGATCCGGTCCTCCATCGTCTCGCCGAGACCGAGGATGCCGCCGCTGCAGATCTCCAGCCCGGCGGCGGAGGCGTTTTCGAGAGCGGCGATCTTGTCGTCGTAGGAGTGCGTGGTGCAGACCGACGGAAAGAAGCGGCGCGACGTCTCGAGGTTGTTGTGGAAGCGGGTCAGCCCGGCCTCCTTCAGCCGCTCGAACTGTTCGCGGCGCAGCAGACCGGCCGAGAGACAGACGGAGAGCTTCGTCTCCGCCAGGATGAGGCGCGTCGCCTCGCAGACCGCCTCCACGTCGGCGTCGGAGAGCGTCCGGCCCGAGGTGACGAGCGAGTAGCGCGGAATGCCCGCGGCCTCCTTCGTCTTCGCGTCGGCGAGGATCGTCTCGGCGGAAAGCAGCCCGTATTCGGGGGCGCCGGTACGGTAGAAGGCGCTCTGCGCGCAGAACCGGCAGTTCTCGGAACAGCGGCCGCTGCGGGCGTTGACGATGGCGCAGAAGTCGAAGTCGTCGCCGTGGAAGGCGCGCCGCACCTCGTCGGCCGCGGCGCAAAGCCCGTCGAGCTCCTCGTCCGCCAGGCGCAGCGCCTCGTCGCGGCCGATCTCCCCGCCGTTCAGGACTTTCTCTTTGATTTCCCGGACGAACATCGCGCGAATCCGTGTTCAGTGGTCAGGTCTCGGACCTCGGCGCGGACAATGCTCTTCGGCCCGACGAAAAAATAGGAAAGGGCCCCTCTCCGGAGCCCTTTCTTCCATCAATCGCGCAGCGGATTATCCGCACTAATCTCTGATCCATGATCCCTAATCTCTGTCCTCGACGCAGCGGATGCTGAACTGTTCGTACTTGTAGGCCGTCGTGTCGCGCACATCGCGCCGCCCGCCTTCCAGAGTGTACCCGATCGCCTGCAAGGAGCCCGGCGCCGCCGAGCCGGAGGAGAGACCGCCGGCGGAGGAGAGACCGATGCCGGCGTCCGCGGGCGCTTCTTCCGCGGAGGTCCAGAAATAGGCCATCCCGCCCCACTGCTCGCGGTCGCCGTCGATCCAGACGTTGCGCTTGCCCGCGGGACGCGCGTCGAACCGGAGAACGTTGTCGAAGTACCACGCATGGCTCGCGGCGTCGTCGTCGTTCAGCCATCCCGCGTTCTTCGTTTTCAGGACCGCCGACACACCGCCGTAGCTGTCGGTTTCGGGATCGGAATCGCCGCCGACTTCGTTGAGGTAGTAGGTCTCGGCGAAGGCGATCAGCGTTTCCCATTCCGCGGGGGCGGGCAGATGCCACCCTTCCGGGCAGATCCCGCGCACGCGGCCGGAGACCGCGCACACCGCGCCGTAGCCGCAGCCCGTCGCCGCGGTGTCCATCGCGGCGCCCCAGGTGTAGAGCCGTCCGTAGCCGGCGCTGTCGGACCCGTCGCCGTAGTAGAGGCCGTTGTCGTAGGTCGCGCCGCCGACCTTGTAGTCGTAGCGCAGGTTTTCGGCCATCCACCTCTGCGGCCCGATCGCGATCGTCTTGTAGACGGCGCCGTCGCGGGAGTCCGTCAGGCTGCCGTAGGAGGACTGCACGGGAACCCATTCCCCGACGTAGTGGGTGGTGGAGCAATGGACCTTGCCGACCGGGGTCAGCTCCTCGACTTCGACGTACGGAGTGCAGCCCGCGCCGAGGAGGACTTCCGTCGTGGTCGCGACGCGCCACGCCTCGTCTTCGCAGACGTAGGAGACGCCGTGGTTCCGGCTCGACGCGTTCGCGTTCTTCCGGAGCGCCCCTTCGGAGGCGGCGTCGCACTTCGGCAGGCCGTAGGTCGTCCGCCAGAAGTCGCGGACGACGGGTTCGAACTCGGGCGCGCGGCGCACGTGCGCGTGCGACCCGTCGTACGACGCGTGGGAGGCCGAGGAGACCAGATGGCCCGAGGAGATCGCAAGGCCCGAGGAAAAGACGAGATCGCCGGACTCGTCGTCCATGAACTTCTCGACGTGCGCGAGGACGGAATCCAGGTCGGCGTCGAACGCCCAGTCGGCGATCCGCGTCCTGGTCGCGGCGTCGTCCCAGTCGCCGTCGGCTTCGAGGTCGGCGGCGACGGCGGCGAGCCGTTCGGTGAATTCCGCTTCGGAGAGGTCGCCCTGCAGCAGCACGCTGATCGCGAGCAGCGCGGCGTTGCCGTTCCCTTCGGAAAAGAGGTCGAGCTCTTCGGCGCCGGCGACCTGTCCCGAAACGCCGAACGCGGCGAGGACTTCGCGCTCGGCCTGCTTCTTCGCCTCGGCGACGGTCGCCCCTTCGGCGACCAGACGGAGCGCGCGGTCGAGCTCCAGGTGGGTGAGGAGGTTGATGTTGACCGTCTCGCGTTCGGAGAGGTCGGCCAGCGCGGAGAGCGCGATCGGCGAAGAGGACTTGGCGCCGCTCACCTCGTTCTTGTAGTAGCCCGAGACCTCGAGCAGCGCGTACTGCGAGGCGAGCGTCACGCTGGAGATCGAGAACTCGCCGCGGTCGTTCAGGATCTTGCCCTTGAAGCTCTTGCCCGTCTGCGCGAGCGATTCGCCGTCCAGCTCCTGCACCGTGACGGAGGAGCCCTTGACGAACGGCCCCTTCTGCGAGACGCCGGAGATGGTCTTGTTCTTCACCACGGCGCCCGTGTCGCTCTTCCCGGAGGAGGTGAGGTCCTGCGCCGAGGAGTTTTCGGATTCCGAGGAGGCGGGCCCGGGGCCGCTGCCGCCGTCGTCGCCGCAGGAGCAGAGGAAGAAGGCCGTCGTGAGGGAAAGAAGAAGCGCGCTCGCCTGTTTCATCGGATGCCTCGCTTTGGGAGATTCTCGCGTTTCAAATCTAGAATAGTGGTCAGGTCTCAGGTCTCAGTGCGGATAATGGCCTTCGGCGCGAAAAACAGAGGGCTCCTTTCCGGAGCCCCTTTTCATTGTCATGCGCGAAGCGGATACTACGCACTAATCCCTGATCCCTAAGACCTAATCCCTGATTTAACGAATGATCGTCCCGCGGTTGCGGGCGCCGGAGAGCTGGTCGAGGAAGCCGTCGCGGCCGTTCCAGCCGCAGATGTGGACTTCGCCGATGCCCGCGGCGATGCCTTCGAGGCAGCTGCGCGTCTTGGGGATCATCCCGCCGGAGATCACGCCCTCCTCGACGAGCTTCGCGATCTTCGCCTCGTCGAGTTCGGGAATCGTCTCGCCGTCGCGCATCACGCCGGGAACGTCGCTGACGAAGAGGAGCCTGTCCGCCTTCAGCGCGACGGCGAGCGCGGAGGCCGCCTCGTCGGCGTTGATGTTGAGCGGACGCCGTTCGTCGTCGTTCGAGACCGGCGAGACCACGGGCAACCAGCCGCCCGCCCAGAGGTGCTCCACGAGCGCCCCGTCGGCGGAGACGATCTTGCCCACGCGGCCGAGGTCGGGCGTCCCGCCCCGCTTCCGCGCGACGAACTGTCCGCCGTCGACGCCGGAGATCCCGACGGCGCGGCATCCCTCGCCGAGCAGCAGGCGCACGAGCTCCTTGTTCACCCAGCCGCTCAGGGTCATCTCGACCATCTTCATCGCCGGCTCGTCGGTCACGCGCAGGCCGCCTTCGAACCGCGGCTTCTCCGCCAGCAGCTCCAGGTTGCGGTTGATCTCCTTGCCGCCGCCGTGCACCAGCGCGAGGTCCGCGCCCGAGCGCGAGAACTCCGCGAGGGCGGAGCAGAGTTCCGAGAGGGCCCGCCGGTCTTCCGCCAGCGAGCCGCCGATCTTCACCAGGACGCGCGTCTTCGCCATCGTTCCGCCTACAGCAGCCCGAGCGTCTCTTCCACGCCCAGCGCGATGTTCATGTTCTGCATGGCCTGCCCCGACGCGCCCTTGGTCAGGTTGTCGATGCAGGAGACGACGACCAGCTTGCCCATCGCGGTCTTCAGGCCGAAGACGCAGCGGTTGGTCATGCGGACCCAGCCGAGCTTCGGGAAGCCGCTTTCGAGCAGCGTGACGAACGGCTCGGAGGCGTACTGCGCGTTCAGGCAGTCGCGAATCGCCTTTTCGTCGACGCCGGGCTTCAGGTCGGCGTAGATCGTGGAGAGGATGCCGCGCGCCACGGGGAGCAGGTGCGGCGTGAAGAGGATCGAGGCCTCGGTCCCGGCCGCCTTGGAGAGCTGCTCGCCGATTTCGGAGAGGTGGCGGTGGCAGTCGGCGACCTTGTAGGCCGAGAAGTCGTCGTGGACGTTGATGAAGTGCGTGGTCTCGGTCGCCTTCTTGCCGGCGCCGGAGGTGCCCGACTTGCTGTCGGCGATGATGCCGCGGGGTTCGATCAGCCCGGCGCGGAGCAGCGGCAGCAGCGGAAGGAGGATCGAGGTGGGATAGCAGCCGGGGTTGCCGATCAGGCGGCAGCCCTTCACCTGGTCGCGGTAGAGCTCGCAGAGCCCGTAGACGCTCCTGGCGAGCAGTTCGGGGCGCGGGTGCCTGCAGTACCACTTTTCGTAGAGCTCGGCGCTGTCGAGGCGGAAGTCGGCGCTCAGGTCGACGATGACCGCCTCTCCCTTGTCGACGAAGGGGAGGAGCTGTTC
>CADBQJ010000007.1 GCA_902796785.1 Fibrobacter succinogenes | reverse complement strand
GTCGATGGTGTGGAGCTTGCGGATGCGGCGGAGGGCCTGGTCGCGCAGCTGGCGCACCCGTTCGTGCGAGATGCCCATCGATTCGCCAACCTCGCGCAGCGTCTGGGGCGACTCCTGGTTGATGCCGTAGATGCCGGCGATCACCTTGGCCTCGCGTTCGGGCAGTTCCGCCAGCAGGTCCCGGGTGATGGTGGCGAAGTTCTCCGCCTCGGCGTCGGCCTCGGGGTTGGAGGCCTTGGTGTCGGCGAGCACTTCGGAGAAGGTGGTCTTGGTGTCGCTCTTCAGCGGCGAGTCGAACGAGATGCCCCGTTCGCCCAGCTGGATCAGCTCGCGGATGTCCTCGTCGATGTCCTTGCCGCGGGCCTGCTCCTTGAGCGCCTTGCGGACGCGCAGGTGCTGGTTGGCGGGGAGGCGGATGAGGCTGCCGTTTTCGTTGATGGCGCGGGTGATGTAGGCCTTGATCCACCAGACGGCGTAGGAGATGAACTTGAGGCCGCGGGAGGCGTCGAAGCTGTCGATGGCGCGCACCAGCCCCATGGCCCCTTCGGAGACGAGGTCGGGGAGCGGGATGGGGCAGTGGCGGTACTGGATGGCCACCTTGAGCACGAAGCGCATGTTGGCGCTGATGAGCGCCTCGCAGCCGTGCTTGTGCTTGGTCTCGGCCTCCTCGAGCTCCTTCTTGGTGGCGTTCGGGTTCGCCTTGGTCTCGCGGGCTTCCTGAATCAGCTGGAAGTAGCTCTGTTCCTTGATGCGGTCGAGGGGTGCGGTTTGGCGGATGTCGTCAAGATAGCGTCGCAGGGTGTCGTCATTGGAATCGAAATGCACGTTCGCTCCTTTTCGCGGCCTAAATATAGTTTTTTTTAGTATTATTCGCAACCCCCTTTTTTCACGAAAGCCCCTCCGTCCCCGCAAACGGCGCGAAAACGGGCCTTTTTCAGCCGATTTCCTATCTTTCCGGGGCGAAAGGAAGCCTTTATGGAACCCATCTGCGAAGCCTGCGGCGAAAAAACGGAGATCTGGACGCTCGACGCGGCCGACCGCCTCTTCCGCTGCCCGAAGTGCGGGCACGTCCTGCGCTCGCTCGACGAGGCGCCCTGCGACGCCCGCGGGCACGCCTGGGGCGGGGTGGGCTTCTTCGACCGCGTCCGGACCGCGTTCACCTGGCGCTCGCAGAGCCGCTGGCTGGCCGCGCGCGGAATCGCGCCCGACCGCGTCCTCGAGCTCGGCTTCGGCGCCGGGCTGATGCTCCGCCGCCACCTGGCCCTCGGGCGCAAGTGCGCCGGCGTGGAGGCGAACCTCCTGGAGACCGGCCTGCCCGCGGAGATCGCCGGCAAGTTCGACTTCCGCTCGTGCGACGCCGAGGCGATGTCGTTCCCGCCCGCCTCCTTCGACCTGGCCTTCGCCGTCCACGTCGTCGAGCACCTGCGCGAGCCGAACCGCGTCTTCGCGCTGCTCTTCGACGCGCTCGCCCCCGGCGGCGCCGTCCACTTCCTCACCCCGAACGGGGACTCGGCCGGCCTGCGCCTCTTCGGCGCCCGCTGGTGGAACCTCGAGGACCCCACCCACGTCCGCTTCTACTCGCCCGAGTCGATCCGGCTGATGCTGGAGCGGGCCGGCTTCGCCGACGTCGAGGTCCGCCGCCCGGGCTGGGACAGCCTGGTCCTGGAAGGGGCTTCCTTCGCGCGGATCTTCCTCCGCCGCAACGGAACGCACGGCGTGATGTCCCGGCGGGCCGGACGCCTCCTGGCGCTCTGCTCCGCCCCCTTCTTCTTCCTCGCGCGGCTCTTCGTCCCCGCGCTGCGCCCCTCGATCGAAGTCTTCGCCCGAAAGCCGGGGGCCCGTTGAAGATCCTGGTCCTCAACTGGCGCGACCTGCGGCATCCCCGCGCCGGCGGCGCGGAGGTCCACCTGCACGAGATCTTCTCGCGCCTGGTCCGCGCGGGGAACGAGGTCGTCCTCTTCTCCTGCGGCTGGGAGGGGTGCGCCCCGCGCGAGAACGTCGGCGGGATCGACGTCCGCCGATTCGGCGACGACCGCTCCTACGTTTTCATCTGCATGAAAAACCTCCGCCGCTGGGTCCGGGAGACCGGCGCCGACGTCGTGGTGGAGGACTTCAACAAGCTTCCCTACTTCGCGCCGCTCCTTTCGCCCGTCCCCGTCCTGGTGCAGATGCACCACCTGTGGCGCTGGTCGATCTTCCGCGAGGCCTCCTTCCCCGTCGCCTTCGCCGTCTGGTGCGCCGAGCAGACCGTCCGGCTCTTCTACCGCCGCGCGCGGTTCTGCGTGGTGAGCCCCTCCACCGAGGGCGAGCTGGCCGCCATGGGGATCCCGCGCGGCCGGATCGACGTGATCTACAACGGCGTGGACCGCGGGTTCTACACGCCCGGGGAGGAACGCCCGGCGGAGTCCGAACCGCCCTTCGTCCTCTGGCTGGGGCGGCTGCAGCGCTACAAGGGGGTGCTGGACGCGCTGGAGAGCCTCGCGCTGCTGAAGACCACCTTCCCGGACCTCCGGCTGAAGATCGCCGGCAGCGGCCCCTTCCGCGCCGAGGCGGAGAAGCGCGCGGCGGAGCTGGGGCTTTCCGGGCGCGTCGACTTCCTCGGGTTCGTGCCGCAGGAGGAGAAGCTCGCCCTGCTCCGCCGCGCCCGCCTGGTGCTCCAGACCTCGCGCAAGGAGGGCTGGGGGCTGACGGTGATCGAGGCGAACGCCTGCGGGCGCGCCGTGGTCGCCGCGGACTCGCCCGGACTGCGCGACAGCGTCCGGGACGGCCTGACCGGGCTGCTCTACCCGCCGGGGGACGCCGCCGCGCTCGCCGCGGCGCAGGCCCGCCTGCTCGAGAACGGCTCCGAACGCGAGGGCATGGAGCGCGAGGCGCTCGCCTGGGCGTCCCGGTTCACGTGGGAGACCGCCGCCGAGCGCACGGCGGAGCTCCTGGACGAAGTCGCCGGAAGGCGGGGGAGCGCGGAATGAAGAAAGTCCTCCTGACGCTGCTCAAGCTCGCCGTGACGCTCGGCGGCGTCGGCTGGGTGGTCCTCAGCGTGCGCGACGAGCTCCACCGCGAGCAGGACGCCCTCCTCGAGATGGTCCGCGACGCCGACCTCCTCTGGCTCGGCGGCGCGCTGCTGATCACCGCGCTCTCGATGGTCCTCTCCGCGGTCCAGTGGTGGTGGCTTCTCCGCCGCCAGGGGATCGAATGCCCGCTCCCGACGGCGGTCAAGCGCTATTTCGTCGGGCTCTTCTTCAACACCTTCATGCCCGGCAACGCCGGCGGCGACGCGAAGAAGGTCTACGACGTCTACCGCGGCGAGCGCGACCTCGCGGGCGGGCTGACGGCCACCCTCTTCGACCGGGTCTTCGGCCTCTTCACGCTCGACGCCGTCGGCTGCGCCGCGGGCTTCCTCCTCGCCTCGGGGAACCCGCGCATGGCGGCCTACCTCGTCCCCTGCCTCTGGATTCTCGCCGCGATGTGCTGCTTCTTCGCGGCCGTCTTCTCGCGCCGGATCGGCGCCTTCTTCGTCCGCCTTCTCCGCCGGTGCCGCCTGCCCTGGGCCGCCGACAGGTTCGACGCCGTCCGCAGGCGGTTCCACCTCTACCGCGACGTCCGCCTCTGGTGCGGCATCCTCGCGCTTTCGCTCGTCATCCAGTTCACGCGGGTGCTGGTCCACTGGATGCTGGCGGCCGCCCTCGGCCTGGAGGCCCCCTTCGCCGTCTACGCCTTCTTCGTCCCGCTGCTCGGGGTGGTGAGCGCGCTGCCCGTCTCCATCGGCGGGTTCGGCCCGCGCGAGGCCCTGGCGCAGACGCTCTTCGCGCTCGTGGCCTTCACCCCCGTGGAGTCCTTCGTGCTGACCGAGCTCTCCGTGCTCGTGGTCGTCCTCGTCTCGCTGCCCGGCGGCATCGCCTTCCTCGCCGCGCAGTCCTCCATCGGCCCCGGAACCGGATCCCGGACGGAGGGCTGATGCTTCTCCAGGTCGACTCCCTCGCCAAGCGCTTCGGGGCCCGCGTCCTCTTCGAGGGGGTCTCCTTCGCCGTCGACGCCGGCCAGCGCGTGGGGCTGGTGGGCCGCAACGGATGCGGCAAGTCGACCCTGCTGAAGATGATCGCGGGGGAGGAGCCGGTCGACGAGGGCAACGTCGCCAGGGCCGCCGGAACCCGGATCGGCTACCTGCGCCAGAAGCTCTCCTTTTCGCGCGCCACGGCGATGGAGGAGGCCTGCTCCTACCTCTCCGCCGAGGAGGGCTGGGTGCCCGAGCACCGCGCCGAGGAGATCCTCGCCGGGCTGGGGCTGGGCGAGAAGGAGCGCGCCGCCGACCCGAACATCCTCTCCGGCGGGCAGCAGATCCGGCTGAGCCTGGCCTGCGTGCTGCTCTCCGAACCCGACCTCCTCCTGCTCGACGAGCCGACCAACTACCTCGACATCGTGGCGATGGCCTGGCTCAAAAGGTATCTGCGCTCGTGGCGCAAGGGGCTGATCCTCGTCACCCACGACCGCGGCTTCCTCGACGGCGTCTGCACCCACGTGCTGGGGCTCCACCGCGGCCGGGCCCGCATGATGGCCGGCGACACGAACCACTGGTACTCCCGCATCGAGGAGGAGGAGGAGACGCACGAACGCCGCGTGGCCAACGAGGAGCGCGCGCGGCGCCAGGCCGAGCGGTTCGTCGAGCGGTTCCGCTACAAGGCCACCAAGGCCCGGGCCGTGCAGTCGCGCCTGAAGCTGCTGGAGCGCCGGGAGGGGCTGGAGCACCTCAGCCGGCTCGAGACGCTCTCCTTCGAGTTCCGCGAGTCGCCCTTCTCGGGCCGGACGGTCCTGCGCGTCAGGGACCTCGGGTTCCGCTTCCCGGACGGGCCGTGGCTTTTCCGGAACCTCTCGTTCGAACTGCATCCCGGCGAGCGCGTCGCGGTGGTGGGCCCCAACGGCCGCGGGAAGTCGACCCTCCTGCGCGTCCTCGCCGGCGAGCTGCCTCCCGGGGAGGGGACCGTGCAGTGGCATCCCGACGCGGCGCGCGGCGTCTTCGGCCAGACGAACGTCGACCGCATCCCCGCCGAGTGGACCGTGGAGTCCGCCGTGGGGAACGCCGCCCCCGAGCTGGGCCGCACCGCGATCCGGAACATCTGCGGCGCGATGATGTTCAGCGGCGAGGACGCGCTCAAGCCCGTGAAGGTCCTCTCCGGCGGCGAGAAGTGCCGCGTGCTCCTGGGCCGCATCCTGGCCACCCCCTGCCAGACGCTCATGCTCGACGAGCCCACCCACCACCTCGACCTCGAGTCGAGCGAGGCGCTCCTCCAGGCGCTCGAGTCCTTCGAGGGGAGCGTGCTGCTGGTCAGCCACTCCGAGGAGTTCGTCGACCGCCTCTCCGACAAGCTGATCGTCTTCAAGGACGGCAACGCCCATTTCCGCGAGACCGGCTACGCCGAGTTCCTGGCCAAGGAGGGATGGGAGAACGGCCGGATGGCGGCCCGCGGCAAGGAGGAGGGGAAGGGGAGCCGCAAGGAGGACCGCCGCGCCCGGGCCCGGTTCGTCGAGGAGCGCGCGAAGAAGCTCAACCCCCTTCGCCGGAAATGCGCCGCGATCGAGGAGGCGATCTCCGCCGAGGAGAGCGAGATCTCCCGCCTGCACGCCGAGCTGGAGGTCTGCTCCGCCTCGGGCGACGGGCAGGTGATCGTGGAGCTCTCCCGGCAGCTGGCGGCGGCCGAAAAGCGCCGGGACGACCAGTTCGACCGGTGGGTGGCCGTCAGCCGCGATCTGGAGGAGGCCGAGGCGGAATTCGCCGAAAATCCCGCCTCCGAGCCCTAGACGGCCCTCGAAATCAAAACAGCGTCTCAATTTTGCCGAAAAAGGGGATATAACGAGAGTTTAACCCCGTCCCGGCTCGGAATTGTGTTTTTTTGTGTTATATTCCCGTGAGATTGTATCCAAACCGTCATCCTTCTGTCACTAGAGGAACAGATATGGCAAAACAGGGTCACTGGCCGAAACGGGCTCTCCTGCTGGGGCTGATCGCGGTCGTCGGCAGCTCCTTCGCGGGATTCGATCAGGTGCGCAGCCGGAGCGAATCCGTCCTGAAACCCATTCCGCAACGTCCCGACAACGACAACGTCGTGCTCGAGCTGGTGGGCGAAGGCATCGTCCGCGGCGGCGCGATGTACGTCTATCCGTGGCCCCAGACGCCCAAGCCCCAGGTGACCGACGCGGTGGCCCACACCGGCGACTATTCGCTGGAAATGGTCCTCACCGCCAACGCCTGGTCCGGCGCCCAGATCTGCCTGAGCAGCGCCATCGACCTCAGCCCCTACTTCGAGGACGGCGGCCTGACCATGGCCGTCCGCGGCACGAAGGGCGGCGAAATCTTCTCCTTCTCGCTGATGGACGACGGCCTCAACTCCGACGGCCACCTCCAGCAGGCCTGGCCCCCGGCCAGCACCCGTTCCTACGGCATCGTCGGCAAGGACGAATGGATGGAACTCACGGTTCCCCTCCGCGACTTCGGCGGCGTGGGCTCCTACTGGTCCGACGCCCTCAACAAGCGCGTGAGCGCCCCCTTCAACTGGAAGGCGATCCGCTGCCTGGGCATGGACATCGACAAGAACCGCTTCAGCTCGTTCAAGGTCTACGTCGACGACATCCGCCTGATCAAGCACGTGCCCAAGGGCGTCGGCGGCGGCGGCGACGGCTACCCCTACAAGAACGAAGGCTACTAATCGGGAGGCACGGACAAATGAGCATGACTATGAAACACGGTCTGGTCTTCGCCGCCCTCGCGGTCTTCTCTGCGGGAGCCTTCGCGGCCCCCGTCACGGGAGAGCAGATTTCCGCGGACCTCGCCGCCAAGCAGGCCGCCCTCGACACGGTGGCCGCGCACGCCCAGAGCGCCGAGATGAACAAGACCTCCAGCCCGATCGGCGCCCACGGGAACGTCATCGCGCGGATGTTCGACAACAACTTCATGGAAGCGCCCGACTACATGTCGTCGTTCAAGCACCGCACGTTCCTCCAGAACCAGGCGAACGTGTGGCTGACGCTGAATCCCAACCCCTTCTTCACCATGAAGGCCGCGCTCACCTTCGGCGCCGACTACCACGGCACCTACGTGAACAAGTACGCCGACGAGACGGGGAGCAGCTTCGACTACTACACGAACCCCTCCAAGGCGAACTTCGGCACGGTCCATTCCGTGGCCCAGGACTTCTCGCGCTACCGCGACGTCTACAGCACCGAACGCGAGGCCGTCGGGATCTTCGAGGAGATGCTGATCAGCGCCAACGTGCGCAGCTCGGTCGTCTCCGCCGAGGTCACGCTCGGCGGCGCACAGTGGATCCAGATGAGCCCCATGCTGATCTGGCGCCGCGACCCGCGCCACAAGTACGCCTGGAACTACGAGGCCTACGAACCCGAGCAGACGGTCGACGCCTACTACCAGGGCAGGGAGTACAACCGGCCCGACTACGGCGGGGCCTCCACCTGGCCGCGCCGCACCTTCGGCGGCGTCTTCGCCGACATCTACCAGCTGCCCTTCGGGCTTTCCGGCCAGTTCCTGGTCGCCGAGCCGATCAACTCCCGCGCGACCATGCCGCGCGCCACGATGATGTCGCACTACGCCGACGCCGAGGCGCTCACCTCCGTCAGCCATCCCGGGATGGTCTTCGCCGGGCAGATTTCGAAGAACAACGTGATCTCCAACGCCAACCTGGCGATCGGCTTCCTGGCCTCCAACTACCACGACGACATCGTCAACGACTTCCTCCAGCAGCCCAACTCGGCCG
>CADBQJ010000006.1 GCA_902796785.1 Fibrobacter succinogenes | reverse complement strand
GGGCCGAAGTCGGTCTGCCCGATCTTCACGATCAGCGGCTGGTCGCACTTGTAGGTCAGCTTGACGCCGTAGACCCCCTCGAGCGAGGCGGGGGAGTTGAAGATCAGCTCGATGAAGGGCCACAGTTCGGTGGCGCGCCGCGCCAGGGTGAAGTGGACGCGGAGCCGTCCGTCGCGCGCGAAGCCGGCGACGGTGTCGACGGCCGAGCCGAACTCGTCCACGTGGGGCTCCCACCGCGAGACGGAATCGACCCAGTTGACGCCGGCCAGGGGCGAGGCGGGCTGGAGGGACTCCGCGGGGAGCTTGCGGGGCTGTTCCTTCCCCGCGCACGACGTCAGCGCCGCGCCGAGGGAGAGGGCCAGGAGAACGGGGAGGATGGGGGATCGCATGGAAGACAATCTAGCTATGTTTGCGGAAAAACCCGGAGGTTTCGAAATGTTCCGCCCCGCGTTCCGCCTTGTTTCCGCCGTTTTCGCCCTTTGCGCGCTCTGCGCCGTCCCCGCGGCCGCCATGCTGACCGCCACCGACGAGCAGGCGCTGCTCCACTTCACCGTCCTGGGGCCCGACGGCAAACCCCTCGCCGGCGCCAACGTCTCGCTGGAGGGGAACGACCCCGCGCACAACTTCTCGGGCAACACCGACGACGCCGGCCAGGTGGACCTGCTGGCCGCCGAGGGCGACTCCTACTTCGTGGTCTGGAATTCGCCCGACGGCCCGCAGAAGCTGGAGCAGAAGATCCCCGTCGCCCGCGCCGCCGGCGCGCAGGAGGGCTCCTTCAAGGTGCAGTTCAAGGGCGCCCCGAAGGCGGCCCCCTCCCCGACCTCCGTCCTCCTCGACGTGAACGTGACCAACTTCGACGGGCGCTCCATCCCCCGCGCGAAGATCGTCCTGCGCGGCCGGAAGAGCGGGCGCGAGTTCACCGGGACCACCGACGGCTCCGGCAAGACGCGGATCCGCGTGGAGAAGGGCGAGACCTACGACATCCGCTACATGTCGGTCGTCGGCCCCTACACCGTGGACGAGATCGACCTTCCCGCGAAGATGCGCGCCACGGGCGGCAACCTCCACGTGCAGTACGACGACAACACCGTCGAGCTGAAGAACATCTACTTCGAGACCGGCAAGGCGACGCTGAAGAAGAGCTCCTTCAAGGAGCTGGACCTGCTGGTCTACGGCATGAAGGAGGTGGAGCCGGAGCTCGTGGTCGAGATCGCGGGCCACACCGACAACGTCGGCGGCGAGGAGTACAACATGAAGCTCTCGCAGTCCCGCGCGGAGTCGGTGCGCGACTACCTGCTGAAGAAGGGGATCGCCGCGGAACGCGTGACCGCGGTCGGCTACGGCTATTCGCAGCCCATCGAGGACAACTCCACCGAAGCCGGACGCGCGCGCAACCGCCGCACCGAGGTGAGGATCCTCGGTGGAAAGCGGTAGCGGCATTCCCGGGCGGATCTTCCCGCTCAGGATCGCGCTCTGGGCGGTCCTGGCGGTCCTCACCGGAACGCTCCTCGTCCACCGCGACGAGGCCGGGATCGTCGTCCTGCTGCACGGGCTCGACCTCGCCCTGCACGAATTCGGCCATCCGCTCTTCTCGTTCTTCGGGAACGAAGTGCTGACCTCGCTCGGCGGGTCGCTCTTCCAGGTGCTCATGCCGCTGGTCTGCTTCTTCGTCCTCTGGCTGAAGCAGCGCGACCGGTTCGGCGCCTCGGTGGCCCTCTGGTGGGCCGCCGAAAGCCTGCTCGACGTGGCCCCCTACGTCGCCGACGCCGTGCCCATGCAGCTCGAGCTCATCGGCGGCGGCACCGGCGCCCAGCTGGGATACGGCGCTCACGACTGGAATTTCGTCCTGACCGAGCTGGGGCTGCTGCACCGCTACCTGGCGATCGCCCGGGCGATGGAGTTCGTCGCGCTCGCGGGGGCGCTCTTCGCGCTCGTCTGGGGCGGGTTCTGGATCGTCCGGGAGATGCGCTTCGCGCGCGAGCTCCGCGAAGGCCGGGGATAGGTCAGCCCTTCATCGCGCGGAGCCGGGCGAGCAGGACGCGCACGCGGCGGTCCGACTCCTTCACGTCGTCCTGCACGAAGCCCATCCCCTGCAGCTCGTCGGGATGGGTCTCCTTCCAGTCGTCGAAGACGGAGCAGCCCAGCGCGCGCTCCTCGGCCAGCGCCGAGAGGATGGAGTCGCGCCAGTCCTTCTCCACCTGGCGGTAGCGCCGGATGATCAGCGGGAGCTGCGCGGGGATGGCGACCACGCGGCAGATGTCGCGCAGGATCTCCTTGCCGAAGAGCTGCTTGGCCACGGGGCCCGCCTTCGGCAGCTCGGGGTTCTCCTCGAGCGCGGAGACCGCCGAGCGCAGCGCGTAGCGCTCCAGGAAGAGGCGGTAGGTCGCGATGGCCCGCTGGCGGACCGATTCGCGCAGGAAGTTGGCGCCGAGCCCGGGGAGGTCGGCCTCGACGTAGACGTCGCGGACCTCGCGGACGGCGAGCAGGCGCTGCAGCGCCTCGAGCACGGCGACCGCGCTGCGTCCGGTGAGGAAGTGCGGGCCGAGGTTCTGGCGGCGCGAGCGGTCGCGTTCGGCGAACTTGCGCGCCGAGCGGGCCAGCGCCACGGAGTTGTCGCTCAGAGCCCAGCCGGGGACCAGCTCGTTGGTTCCGGGGGGCAGCCCCGCGGGGGCGGAGAGCGGGCGGCGGACCAGGCTGAAGGGGAAGCACATCCGCTGCGGCTGGAGCGTGGCGCCGGGCTCCACGAAGGTCCAGGGGGCCTTGGAGAGGTTGAGCGGGAAAAGGGCGGTCGCGCCGAGCCCGAAGGAGATCCCCTCGCCCAGGAGCGCCTCGCGGTTGGGGAATCTCCCGCTGGTGTTGTTGCCGACCAGGCAGCCCGCGTCGACGGCGCCCAGCCCCTGGGGCCAGAGGACCGAGACCAGCTGCGCCTGGTGGTGCGCGCCGGTGAAGGGGCCGAGCAGGCAGCTCGAGACCTCGGCGCGGGCGATCCGCGCGTTGGAGGCGACCACGCTGTGGCGCACGCCGGCGCCGCGCCCCGCGTAGGAGGCCTCGAGCATCATGGAGTCGCAGACGGAGGCGTGCCCCTCCACGGTCGCGCCCCACTGCACGACGGAGTGCTCCACGATCGCGCCGTCGCGGACGCGCACGGGCTGCTCCAGCGACGAGAGCAGGCAGCAGTCGTTCACGCGCGCCGCGCCGTCGATCCGCGCGCCGGGGCCGATCCAGACGTTGCGCAGCACCTGCGAGTTGACGATGCAGGAGTCCGCGCCCACGTAGCCGCATTCGCAGCGGATCTCCTCGCGGAATTCCTCGATGGTGGTCTGGTATTCGTGCTGGAGCGCGGCGTCCTTCTTGCCGAGGAGGATGGCCGCGGCGCTTTCCAGGTCGAGCTCGGGATAGGTGATGATGGTCCGGCCGCCCACCTCCATGCCGATGGAGAGCTGGCGGCCGATGCCGAAGACGGTGCGTCCGGTGACGGTGAGCGAGCCCACGTTGCGGACGATGCAGCCGGGCTCCACGACCATCTGGGCGACGGCGCCCACGTTCTTGAGGTGCGAGTTGCCGATCACGCAGTCGCGCACGGCGCAGTCGTAGACGCCGGTGGAGACCGAGACCCCCTCGGCCAGGCGGATGGTGCCGAAGAAGGCGGGGAGGACCACCCGGCCTTCGAAGAGGCATCCCTGCACCTGCTCGGGGGAGAAGTCCTGGGCGACCTGCACCAGCGACCAGTCGGCGCAGACGTTGCGCTGCGCCTCGAGCGCGGCGATTTCGGCCGGGGTCAGCGCGCGGACGCGGAACGCGGGCCAGCGGCCCTGCTCCAGCCCCTGGCGGAACCGGCGGACGTCGCTCTGCTTGAGATCGCGCTTGACTTTTGCGAGCATGTCGCCTCCGGCCGGAAAAGGTAGATAAGTGGACGCTCCCTTCCGCCCCGCGGGCCCGCCGGAACGTCAAAAAACGCAACGCGGAGGCGGGGCGGGGGGCGAAAAGTCTCTATCTTTGCGGCCATGAGCGAAGAACAGACGAACCCGGCGCCCGAGACCGAAGCGCAGACGGAGCGCGCCGCCTTCTTTGATTTCGACGACACCGTCTTCTACGGCGACTCCATCCTCTACTGGAGCGTCTACCTGATCCGGCGCCACCCGCTGCTCTGGTTCTGGCGCATCCCCTACCTCCTCTCGCTGCCGCTCTGGCTGGCGGGGCTGCTCAACACCCCCTTCCTCAAGCGCCTGGCCCTCTGGCCCGCCTCCTGGATCTCCGCCGAGGAGCGCGAGGCGCTCGCCCGGGAGTTCGTCGACAAGCTCGTCCCGCAGTACCTCTACCCCGAAATCGCCCGCCGCATGCGCAAGCACCGCGCCGAAGGGCTCAAGGTGATCGTCCTCACCGCCTCGCCCAACCTCTGGGCGCGCCACCTCTCCGACATGCTCCCCGCCGACGAGGTCCGCGGCACCGACATGGAATTCCCCTCGACGGGGCTGCGTCTTCCCCGCTACGTCGGCCGCAACTTCAAGGGCCGCGACAAGGTGATCTGGATCCTCTCGCAGGCGCGCTTCCCCCGGGACGGCAAGGGCTGCTGGGCCTACTCCGACGGCGGCAGCGACCTGCCCATGCTCCGCTACGCCGAACATCCCGTGGCGGTCCACCCCACGCCGAAGCTGGCGCGCGAGGCCGCGAAGAACGACTGGCCCGTGCTGCGCCCCTGCCGCCCGCGCGAGGGGATCCGCCGACTGGCGGTCAAGCTCGAGATGCTTCTCTGGGCGCACCACCTCCCCGTGCCGCTGCAGCGGGTCTCCGCCGACGCGGACGACATGCTCTAGGAGGGCGGACCATGGTGACTCCCCGCGAACACCGCGAGACGATCGAAGAGCTGATGAAGTCGTTCTCCAACGAGTACTACATCTACGGCCCCAAGCTCTTCGACCAGCGGCTGCACGAGGAGAAGCTCCGCGCCGACGTGATGAACACGGCCTTCACCTACCTCGAGATCGCGTTCGACGAGCTCTTCGTCCCCGACCTCGACCACGCCGACCTCAAGTCGCTCTGGCGCGCCATCATGCGCGGCATGACGATGCTGCTGCGCGGCTCCGACGTGAAGGGCTTCCTCCACGAGGACCGCGGCCTGGGGATCCTCTTCCTCGACTCGCTCAACGCGCCGGCCGAACGGCTCCTGGGCAACCTGCGCCGCTACCTGGCGGAGGAACGGCTCGAGGACCGGCTGAACCCCCGGCTGCTGGAACACGGCTTCCCCTACGTGGTCTACAAGGGAAAGCGCATGCCCGTCGACGGGGAAGCCAAGGCGTGAAAATCCTCTTCTTCGGCTCGGTCTTCCCGAGGTTCCCCGAGGACCCGGAGGTGCCGTGGCTGCGCGAGACGCTGATCCGCCTGAGGAAGGCGGGCGTCGACGCGCGGATGCTCGCCCCGTCGTGGGGAGGGTTGAAGGACCACGAGATCGACGGGATCCCGGTCTACCGGTTCCGCTACGGCCCCGCGTCGTGGGAGCGTCTCACGCACGACGAAGGGGCGCCGAGCAAGGTGGCGAAGAGCCTGCGCATGCGCGCCCTCGCCGCCGTCTACATCCTCTGCGGGACGGTCCGCTGCCTCCGCGTCTGCCTGAAGGAGCGGCCGGACCTCCTCCACGTCCACTGGCCCTTCCCGCACGCGCTGATGGCGCTGCCCGCCGCGAAGCTGCTGCGGATCCCGATGGTCGTCAACTTCCACGGCGCCGAGCTGCTGCTCGCGAGGAAGTTCCCGTGGGTCGCGCCGGTCCTCCGCTTCCTGGTCGGACGGTCCGACGCCGTCGTCGCCAACTCCGGCTTCACCGCGGGGCGCGTCAGGGCGCTGCGCGACGCCCGGGTGGAGGTCGTCCCCTACGGTTCGCCGCTGCCCGCGTTCGAGGGGCAGGCGGAGCCGTTCGCGAAGACGCCGCGCCGGATCCTCTTCGTCGGGCGCCACATCGAGCGCAAGGGGATTCCGTTCCTGATCCGCGCGATGGAGAAGCTGGAGAATCCCGCCGACTGGGAGCTGCGGATCGTCGGGACGGGAGACGTCACCGAAGCGCTGAAGGCCGAGGCGGCGGACTCCGCTCAGGCCGAGCGGATCGTCTTCACCGGAAAGCTCTCCTCCGGGGAGCTGGCGCGGGAGTACCTCGGCGCCGACCTCTTCGTCCTTCCCGCGATCGTCGACTCCAAGGGCGACACCGAGGGGCTCGGCGTGGTGCTGATCGAGGCCGTGGCCGCGGGGCTTCCGCTGGTGGCCTCCGACGTCGGCGGCATTCCCGACGTGGTGACCGACGGCGAGACCGGGCTTCTCGTTCCGGAGAAGGACCCCGTGGCGCTCGCGCGCGCCTTCGAGCGGCTGGCCTCCGACCCCGCGCTCCGCGCGAAGGTCGTCGCGGGCGCGAAGAGCCGGTGCGCCGAGCTCTTCAGCTGGGAGAACGTCGTCGCGCGGCTGCTCGGAATCTACGCCGCGCTCCTCCCCGGCGGAGGAAAATGAGAATCCCGGAATCGGCCGCCCTTCTCCTCGGCGCCTGCTGGCGCCTGGGGTGGAAGGCCGCGCGCCGGAGGGCGCTGAAGCGCGACCGGTTCCTCGTCGCGGAGACCGCCGCCGCGTTCGCCGCGCGCCCCGGAAGCTCCGCGCTCCTCCTCCGCGTCGGCTCGCTCCGCGCGGGCGGCGGCGGTCGGACCACGGTCGTCTCCGCGCTCGCCCGGGCCTTCGGCGACGCGGGAATCCGTACCGCGCTCCTCTCCTACGACCGGCGCTTCGGGCGGGAGACCGTTCGCGTCGAGCCCGGCTCCGGCCCGGACCGCTTCGGCGACGACGCGCTGCTGCTGGCGCGGACCGGCCTCCCCGTCTTCGTCTCGGGCGACCTCTTCCGGAGCGCCGCGAAGCTGCGCGAGGAGGCCGAGCTCCTGCTTCTCGACGGCGGGCTGGAGGATCCGAGGTTCGACCTGCTCCCGGGCGTCGAGACGGTCGTGCTGGAGCGGTCGGACCTCCCCGCGCCGCGGTCGGTCGCGGACCTTCTGCCCGGCGGCCCCTTCCGCTCGTTCGGTCGCGACCGGCGCGGCGCGCGCTTCTGGACCGTCGGCGCGGCCGACGCGGACGTCCTCCTCTCCGTCGACCCCGCGCCTCGCGCCGGGGCGAGGATCCGCCTCGCCACGGGCGTCGGCGACCCGCGCGGCGCCGCGCGCCTCCTCCGCGCCGCCGGCGCGGCCGAGGTCGCCCTCTTCGCCGCGCGCGACCACTCCGCCCCGTCGCTCCGGCGCGCCCTCGGGCGCGCGCGGTCCGCCGGC
>CADBQJ010000005.1 GCA_902796785.1 Fibrobacter succinogenes | reverse complement strand
TCCCTGCCCGCGTCGCCGAGCGCGCCCAGGCGGTCGAGCCCGGCGCTCGCCCGCAGCCAGGGATAGACCAGCGAGAGGCTTTCGAAGAGCTCGGCGGCCCGCCCGAAGGCGAGCCTGGCCCCCTCCGCGTCGCCGGACTTCTCGAGCGCGGAGCCCTGGCGCAGCAGCACCTGCCCGATGCGGACCATCAGCCCGGAGCGGCGCGCTTCGTCGAACGCGGCCCGGTAGTGGCCGGCGGCCTCGGCGTGGTTTCCGCGCGCCGTCGCGAGGTCGCCCTTCGCCAGGAGCGCCTGCCCGACGGCGCCGGCCTTCTCGGCCCGGGCGATCGCCTCTTCCGCGAAGCCGGTGCTGCCCGTTTCGAGGGCGCAGCCGACCATGGCCAGTTCCGCCGCGGGGGCGGCGTCCTCTTCGTGGACGAGCTTCCCCTCCGCGCACCGCCCCTGCCCGAGGAGGATCGTCCAGCGGACGGGGTCGGCCTTGAGCCGGACGGGGCGCGAACCGGTCAGTTCCGGCGGGATCGACTTCAGCACCGAGTCGGCGATCGAGTACTGGCCGGCCTGCGCGTGGATCCAGGCCAGGTTGACCGCCACGTCGGCCTGCTGCTCGAGGTCCACCTGGAGCCGCGCCTCGGCGAGCGCGCGGCGGTAGAGCTCGGCGGCGGCCACCGGCTGGTTCTTCGTCCAGAGGGCGTGGGCGCGCCAGGCCAGGTTCTGCGAGGCCGTGGGGGCGGGCTTCGCGCCGGAGCAGGCGCAGAGCAGCGCGCACGAGGCGGCGAGCGCGAGCTTCGGGAGGCGCCTCACCAGCTTTCCTCCGTCATGTCGAAGCCCTTGGTGCGGTCGGGGATGCCGCCGCGGATCAGCCACATCTTCGAGACGCCGGTGATGAGGTCGTCGGCCTGGTCGAGCTTCTCCTCGCCCGCGGCCATCAGGGCGTTCGCGCGGGCCATCATGCCGTTGACCGCCTCGAAGGTGGCGTTGGCCCGTTCGATCAGCTTGGCCGCCTCGGCCATCGCCTCGGAGCCCTTGGCGACGATTTCGGCCGCGCCGGCGACCAGCGTGTCGGCCCGTTCGGCCACGGGGTTCACGACCTTCGCGTCGAGCTCGTCGACCATCTTCGAGGCGCTGCCGGTGATGTGGTCGAGCCGCGCCATCTGGCGCTTGACGTCGCGGTAGATTTCGTCCTTGCCGATGATGGCGCCCAGCGTGCGGGTGGTGTCGGTCACGCGGGCCAGCACGGTGTCGACCGCGTCGAGCATGACGGTCAGCCGCCCGAAGAGCGCGTTGGCGTTGGCCACCAGCGTTTCGATGTCCTGGGCCTCGTCGGCGCGCACGTAGTCGTCGTTCTCCAGCGGAGAACCCGTGGCGCCGTGGGTGATCATGATGATGCGGTCGGAGATGATGTTCTGGTCGCGGGTGGGGTAGGCCACCGAGGTGCTGGTGATGTGCGGCGCGAACTTCTTGGCGATCAGCAGCGAGAGGACCGCGGCGCCGTTGTCGGTCAGCTCCACCGCCGAGACCTTGCCGATCTCCACGCCGTTGATCTTGACCTTGGTGCCGACGTTGATGCCGATGTTGCGGGCGAAGATCACGTGGAGCGTGTAGTCCTCGCGGAAGACGTCCATGTGGCGCAGCGTGGCGATCCCGGCCGTGGCCAGCACCGCGACGGTGGCCATGAGCATGGCCCCCACGAAGAGGTTGTTGAAGTCGCGCAGCTGCAGTTTCGCCATTCGTATCCCGATCGAGGCCCTTCCAGGCCCCGTTTCCCCAATCTAATCTGAAAATTCCCCGCGTCGCCGCAGTTCGGCCGAAATTTCGGCGTCGGTCATCATTTTGTGGTCGGATCCGCCGTTTTCGTCGAGGTGTTCGGCGAAAAGCTCGCGGACGAAGGGGAGGTCGAGCTCCCGGAGCCGGTCGTAGGGGCGCGGCTCGGTCAGCTTCCCCCGGGAGAGGATGGAGATCCTCGCGTCGAGCGTGCGGGCGAGGTCGAGGTCGTGCGTGACGACCACGACGGTCACCTTGCGCAGCTTGTTGAGGTTGGAGACCAGCGCCACCAGGCTCTGGCGCGAGAGGAGGTCGAGCCCGCTGGTCGGCTCGTCGAGCAGCAGCGCGCGCGGGTTGAGCACCATGGCGCGGGCCACGGCCACCCGCTTCTGCATCCCCAGGCTGATCTCGTGCGGGAAGCTGTTGCGGTAGTCGTAGATCAGCATGTTCCGCAGGGCCTGCTCGGCGGTCTCGGCCAGGTCCCGGTCGCTCATCCGGTCGGCCCCCAGCCCGGGCAGGCGGCTCGGCGCCAGCCTCCAGGAGCGCATCACGCGGCGGTTGGCGCGGATCCTGTCGCGCCGGAACTTCAGCGGCAGCAGGATGTTGTTGTAGACCGTCATGTTGGAGATGAGCGCGCAGTTCTGGAAGACGAACCCCAGGTCGTCGCGCGCCTCGTCGAGCGGCGAGGGGCGGACCATGTCGCAGTCGCGGTC
Organism: Fibrobacter succinogenes; assembly: GCA_902796785.1. GTDB lineage: Bacteria > Fibrobacterota > Fibrobacteria > Fibrobacterales > CADBQJ01 > CADBQJ01. The sequence goes on along the minus strand of CADBQJ010000005.1, from coordinate 1,071 downwards.
GAAGATGCGGATGGAGCCCTGCGAGGGGCGCTCCAGCCCGCCCAGCACGCGCAGCAGGGTCGACTTGCCCTCGCCCGAGGGGCCGCTCACGCAGAGGATCTCGCCGGGCTCCACGGAGAGGTCGGCGTGGTCGAGCACCCGCTTGCCCTCGTAGTCGAGCACCAGGTCGCGCGCGACGATCGCCGCCATCAGAGCACCCCCTGGAGCTGGCGCCAGTACTGCCCGAGGTAGAAGGCGCTCAGCAGGAGGTCGGCCAGGATGACCGACGCGTAGGAGGTGACCACCGTGCGGCCCGCGGCCACCGGGACCTTGCGGGCGTCGAGCGGGATGCGCAGCCCGTTCCAGCAGGCCAGCGTGGAGATGATCGCGCCGAAGACGACCGGCTTGACGGCCGTCATCACGATGTCGGTGAGGCTCATGGCGCCGATGAATTCGTCGATGAAGTAGGACCAGTCCATCGAAATCGGCAGGTGGAGCAGGGCCACGGCCCCCTTGGCGCAGAAGAAGCCGAAGATGACCGCCGTCGCGCTGAAGATGACGTTGAGGCAGAACATGGCGACCATCGCGCCGAGCACGGCGGGCATCACCAGGTAGCTGACGGAGTCGATGCCGAGGCTCTCGAGCGCGTCCACCTCGGAGTTGACCTTCATGTTGCCGATCATCGTGGCGAGCGCGGCGCCCGAGCGGCCCGTCACCAGGAGCGCGGTGAGCACCGGCCCCAGCTCGCGCACGACGACGATGACCATGATGTTGCCGAAGAAGCCGCCGAAGCCCACCTTGGGCATGACGGTGATCGCCTCCATCACCACCACCGTGCCGAAGAGCGCGGCGATCAGCGCGATGAGCGGGATCGCCTCCACGCCGGTGAAGTAGATCTGGCTGACGAAGAGCTGGTTGGTGGCGCTGAACCCCTTGCGGCGGCTCTCGACGGCCAGGCTGACCGACCGGAGGAAGAGCCGGAAGGCGCTGCCGAACGACGATTCGGAGAAGAGCCGGCCGACGAAGGCCAGCGCCCGCCCCGGGAGCGAATAGAGCGACTGGTAGGGGTCACGCCTCATCGAGAGCCCCTCC
>CADBQJ010000004.1 GCA_902796785.1 Fibrobacter succinogenes | reverse complement strand
GTAGAGCTCGGCGCTGTCGAGGCGGAAGTCGGCGCTCAGGTCGACGATGACCGCCTCTCCCTTGTCGACGAAGGGGAGGAGCTGTTCGGCGGCGGTGGCGTGGGGCAGGCACGAGAAGATGCCGTCCACCGGGACCGACAGGGCGTCCTGGAGGCCGATGAAGCGCGTTTCGCCGACGGGGAGCCCGGTCAGCTTGGGGAATTCGGCGGTCAGGGGCTGGCCGGCGAGGCGCTCGGAGGAGGCGAAGGCCAGCTCGAAGAGGGGGTGGCGCGCCAGCAGGCGCAGAATCTCGGCGCCGGTGTAGCCGGTGGCGCCGAGGATGCCGATGCGGAGTTTCTTCTGTTCCATGCGCCCAAATTTAGCAAGCGGACGGGCCGCGCGCTATTTGAGCATTTCGGCCGCGCGGCGGCCTTCGTTGGTGGAGGCGCAGGCCGGTTCGCCCGCCAGGGCGCGCAGCTGGTTCAGCCGTTCCTCGTTCTGGCCCCTGGTTTCGGCGATTTTGGCCATCCGGAACCGGGCCGAGCAGGACTTCCTGCCGTTCGGGAACTGGTCCAGCATCATCCCGTAGACGGTCAGCGCGTTGTCGAGCCTGTCGGTCTTTTCGAAGCAGAGTCCCATCCAGTAGAGGGCGTCTTCGGCGCGACGGCCTTCGGGGTCCTGCTCGTAGACCGTCTTGAACTCGTTGTAGGCCTCCTGGAAGCGCTGCGCGTTGAAGTCGGCGCGGGCCGCGTTGTAGAGCCGTTCCGACTCGGCGTCGGCGGGCGCGGGAGCGGCCGCGGGCGCCGAGGCGTTCGCGGAGGGGGCCTTCGGGCCGGCGGCGGGCTTTTTCGCCGCCGCGGGCGCGGAGGCCGCCGGAGCGCCGCCCTGCCGGAGCGCGTGGGTGTTCTCCTCGATGCGGGCCGCGATCGCCTCGTTGCTCTCGAGCATCGAGCGCTGCAACGAGGCCATGTCGGCCTGGTTGCGGCGCGAGACGCGGACGAGCTCGGCCTGGAGCGAGTCGATCCTCGCCTGGAGGGTGTCGATGCGGGCGGCCATCCGCTGCTCGGCGGGGCCGGGCCTGTCGCCCTCCAGCCCGAGCATGGCCGCGCAGCCCGAGAGCGCCGCCGCTCCGAGGAGCGCGGCGCACGCGAGGAGGGCGGGGAACGGACGGCGGTTCATGTCAGCGGACGTTCACGGTGAAGTGGGCGCGGCGGTTCTGCGACCAGGCCTCCTCGTTCGACCCTTCGGCCTTGGGGGCCTCTTCGCCGTAGGAGATGGTCTGGAGCCGTTCGGTGCCCACGCCCAGGTCGGCGAGGAACTGCTGCACGGCCTTGGCGCGCTTGGAGCCCAGGCTCATGTTGTAGCTCTCGGTGCCGCGTTCGTCGGTGTGGCCTTCGATGACCAGCTCGAAGCGCTTTTCGTCGATCATGATCTCGGCCACTTCGCTCAGAAGCGCCTTGGCCTGGTCGGTGATGGCGGAGCGGTCGAAGTCGAAGTAGATGTCTTCGGCCATGATGCGGTCGAGCAGCTCCTGCAGGCGGTTCTTCTTCTGCTGCAGGGCGGCTTCGCGCGCGGCCTCGTCGTCGGCGGCGGAGGATCCGGCGGCCCCGTCCCGCAGGGCGGCGTCGGCGCTCTGTTCGTTTTCGACGGCGTTCGGCTTCTTCGCGCAGCCGGCGACCAGGGCCAGGGAGGCGGAGAGGGCCAGGACCAGAGAGATCTTGAGTGCTTTCACGGGTTACTCCTTTTTCGTTTGCCCGGGCGACCAGCGCGGGGCCGCGTTGTTCCCCGTCTTCGTCAGCTGCACCAGGCCGGTGCCGTCCGGGCGGATCAGGTAAAGCTGCGAAACGCCCGTCCTGTCGGAAGCGAAAATAATCATTCTGCCGTCGGGAGACCAACTCGGCGCCTCGTCGTTTCCGCCCCCCTCCGTCAGCTGCAGGGTCTCGCCCGTGGCCAGGTCGAGGACGAAGAGGTCGAACTGCCCCCCGACCATGGCGCAATAGGCCACCTTGTCGCCCTGGGGGGACCAGACCCCGCTCTCCACGTAGGTCCCGGTGAAGGTGAGCCGCTCCTCGCCGTCGCCGTCCGCGCCGACGGTGTAGAGCTGCGGGCGGCCGCCCCGGTCGGAGGTGAAGACGATCGTCTGGCCGTTCGGGGCCCAGTCGGGCGAGGTCTCCGTGGCCGGGTGGAAGGTGAGCCGCTCGTGCTTCCCGGTCGCGCGGTCCATCAGCCAGAGGTCGGTGGCGCTTCCGGACTCGCGCACGTAGACCACCTTCGAGCCGTCGGGGCTTTCGCGGCCGCCGTAGGCGTGGACGCCCGCGGGCGAGGTCCGCTTCGAGCTCCTGCCCCCCTGCCCCAGCTCGCGCAGCGCGGGATGGCCTTCGAGGAAGCTGCTGTAGAGGATCGTCCGCCCGTCGGCCGACCAGCCCGGGAACATCGCCACGCTCCCCTCCGAGGTCATCGCGCGGGCGTTGGCGCCGTCGTAGTCCATCATCCAGATCTCGCGCGTCTTCTGGCCGCGGCGGACGAAGAGGACCTTGGTGGTCGCCGCCCCGTTCTCGCCGTAGAACTGCTTCGCCAGCATGTCGGCGAACTCGTGCACCGCGCGCCTCGCGTGCTTCCGGTGGACGCGCCAGCTCTTCGTCATCCCGGGGACGTCGCGCATCGAGACCAGGTCGGAGAGGCGGAGCTCGATCTGCACCGAGTCGCCGAAGGCCCTGTAGCTGCCGTGGACGAAGTTGAAGACCCCCTCGTCGGACCAGCGCCGCTTGTCCACGCGCGGCAGGCGCGACACGCGGAAGCGCCCCGGCCACTCCAGGTCGTGCGTCAGCACGGCGTCCAGGTCGTCGCCGACGTCGGCGCGCCCCTCGCGCGAGAGGTCGAGCATCCCCAGCGGGACCGCGCCCGCGCCGGCGGTCGACTCGATGTAGTTCTCCTCGGCGGAGGCGGCCGCGGAGAGCAGCGCGATGGCGAGGAGGGCCGTGGTTTTCGTGTTCATGCTATTGTCCCTCGTAGACGAAGCCGTAGCTCACCGGATAGGGCTCGCGCTCGATGGCGGCCGGGAGCGGCGGGAACTTGGCGAGCGAGACCGCGCGCAGGGCCAGCTGGTCGAGGATCGGGCTGCCCGAGCTCTTCTCCAGGCGCACGCCGTTCTGCGCGCCGGAGCGGTCGATCGTGAAGGCGACCACGGCGCGCGTCCCGGGCGCGACGCCCTCCACCACGGGAGGCTTCCAGCGCGGCTCGACGGCCGCGCGGATCTGGCCGTTGTAGACGTCCACGCGCCCGTCCGCGGAGCGTCCGCCCGGGGCGCCGGCGGCGGACGGGGAGGTGGTCGAGCGTTTGGGCGCGAAGGCCGGGAGGTCCATGCCGCCGGCGGCCGCGGCCACGGTGTCCGGGGGCGTTTCGCGCGCGGT
>CADBQJ010000003.1 GCA_902796785.1 Fibrobacter succinogenes | reverse complement strand
GACGCGGGCTGGGCGGCCGGAGCGGGATCGGCGGCGGGCTGCGCGGCGGCGGGTTCGGCCGCGGGGCGGGCGATGCCGTCCGCGGCGAAGAGGGCGCCGGCGGCCAGGAGGATCATCATGGGGAGGGCGGCGTTCGTCTTCATTCGGCGCCTCCGTTCTTCAGGCTCTTCAGGAGCGATTCGTAGTCCTCGAGCGTCTTCCGGTCGTTTTCCAGGCCGGCCTGCGCGCTTTCGAGCTCGGCCTGCGCGGCGGCGCGGTCCTGCTCGGCGCCGGCCTTCAGGAAGGCGGCCGCGGCGAGCTCGCCCTGGACGTAGGCGTCCTGCAGGCGGTCGCCCTGCGCGAAGGGACCGTAGTCGCCCCGTTCGCTCTTGGCCAGGAGGGAGTCCGACTCGGCCAGGGCGGCGGCCCCTTCGGCCAGCGTCGGGGTGACGACGGCGGCGTCGGCGCGGACGGCCGCGGCGTGCGCCTGGTCGTTGCTGATCCGCGCCATGGCGAACTGCTGCTGCGAGGAACAGCCGGCGAGCGCGGCGGCCAGGAGGGCGCACGCGAGCGCGGGAATCGGGATTCCGTGGAGGGTTCTCATCGCACATCCTTTTTTTGCGTGATGCTTCTTCTCTTCAATCTAGCACAAAAGCGGGCGCCGCGCCCTCCTTCGCGCGAAAAAGAAAGCCCCCGCGCGGGCGGGGGCTTCCGGAAGTCCGGACGGCTCTACGCGGCCTTGCGCTTGATGCCGTAGCGGCCGGTCCACCAGATGACGAACGCGGGCGCGACGAAGTTCGACGACCAGGTCCCCACCAGCACGCCGGTCGTCATGGCCAGCGCGAAGTCGTGGATCGAGACGCCGCCGAGCGTCATCAGCGAAAGGGTGACGAGCAGCGTGGTCATCGAGGTCATCAGCGTGCGGGAGAGGCACTGGTTGATGGAGTTGTTGACGTAGTGGCCGAACGTCTCCTTGCCCAGGATCTGCGTGTTCTCGCGGATGCGGTCGTAGATGACGATGGTGTCGTTGATCGAGTAGCCGACGATGGTCAGCAGCGCGGCGATCATCGTGGAGTCGAGCGCGATGCCCGTGAGCGCGAAGACGCCCAGGGTCAGCGTGATGTCGTGCGCCAGGGCGACCACGGCGCCCAGGCCGAAGCCCAGGCCGAACTTGCCGAACCGGAACCAGATGTAGCCGATCATGATCAGCAGCGACCAGAGGATGGCCCAGGCGGCGGAGCTCTTCAGCTGGCGGCCGATGGCGGGGCCGACGAGCTCTTCGTTGATCACCGTGCCGGGGATGCCGGATTCGGCGAGCGCCTTCTCCACGGAGGGGACGACGGCGGCGTCGTCGGTCGTCTTCATGATGGAGATCAGGAACGTGGGGGTCTTGCTGTCGAGCACGTCGACGGTGCGGACGGTGGGCGTGCCGAGCGAGGTCTTCTCGCCGATCGCGCGGGCGATCCGCTCGGAGGAGGCCTCCTGCTGGAACGCGACGGTCAGCACGTTGCCGCCCGTGAAGTCGATGCCGTAGTTCAGCCCCTTGAAGGCGAAGAGCCCGAAGGAGACGAGCACCAGCGCGGCGGAGAAGAGCACGGCCTTCCTGATGTTCGGGACGATGGCGAACTTGGCGTCGACCAGGAAGCTCCTGCCGATGGCCAGGGCGTTGCCGTCGTTGCGGGTGTCGCCGACCACCATGAAGAACCAGCGGGTGACGTAGAGGGCGGTGAACATCGAGGCCGCGATGCCGATCATCAGGGTCATGCCGAAGCCCTTGATGGGGCCGGAGCCGATCTTGTAGAGGACGAACGCGGTGAGCAGCGTGGTGACGTTGGAGTCGACGATGGCGGAGAAGGCCTTGTCGTAGCCGGCCTGGATGGCCATGCGGACGGTGCGGCCGTTGCGGAGCTCTTCGCGGATGCGTTCGTAGATGATGACGTTGGCGTCGACCGCCATGCCGATCGTCAGCACGATGCCGGCGATGCCGGGCATGGTGAGGACGGCGTGGAAGGTGCTCATCACCGCGCCGATCAGCAGCATGTTGAAGGCGAGCGCGAGGACGGCCCAGACGCCGGCCTTGCGGTAGAGGGCGAGCATGGCCAGGGCGACCAGCGCCAGGCCGACGGCGGCGGCGCGCATCCCGTTGCGGATGTTGTCTTCGCCCAGGGAGGCGCCCACGGAGCGGAGTTCGCCGATGTTCATCGGGAGGGGCAGGGCGCCGGCGCGGAGGACGACGGCCAGCTGCTTGGCTTCGTTGAAGTCGTCGAGGCCGGTGATCTGCGCGTTGCCGTTGGGGATGCGGGTCTGGATGACGGGGGCGCTCACCACCTGGTCGTCGAGGACGATGGCCAGCTGGCGCTTGATGTTGTTGCCGGTGACGGTGGCGAACTTCTTGGCCCCGAGGCCGTCGAACTTCAGGTTGACGGCCACTTCGCCGGCCTGCATGCCGTCGGAGATGCGGTAGGGGACGGCGTCGACGATTTCGGTGCCGCCCATTTCGGCGCGGCGCTTGAGGGCGTAGAAGCGCTTGACCTTGTCGCCGTTCTGGAGGGTTTCCCAGCCGCGGCCGAGCGCGAACTGCAGGTTGAGGGGGATCAGCGCCTGCACGCCGGGGTCGGCGAGGGCGGCGCGGACGGCCTCGACGTCGGCTTCGGGGATGGCCAGGTCGTTGCCCAGGGCCACGAAGCGGCCGCCGAAGGGACGGGCGCGGAACTGCTCGAGGGTTTCGGCGGGGGCGGCCGCGGAGTCGGACTTGGCCGTGTCGGCGGCGGCGACCGCCTCGGGGGCCGCGGCTTCGGCGGAGTCGCCTTCGAGGGACTGCAGCTTCAGGCCGGAGCCGACCGCGGGGGCGGGGGCCTCGGGGGCGGCGGCGCCCTTCGCGGCGGAGGTGTCCAGGCCGACCTTCTGCGCCAGGTAGGCGTCGATGCGGTTGAGGACGGGGAGGAACTCGCCGCGGGTCACCACGAGCTTGAACTCGAGCTGCGCGGTTTCGCCCAGCAGGCCGCGCGCCTGTTCGGCGTCCACGCCGGCCAGGTCGGCCACGATGCGGTTGACGCCGGACTTGGCGATGACGGGTTCGCTCAGGCCGTACTGGTCGACGCGGTTGCGGACGATTTCGAGCGACTGCTCCTGCGCGGACTGCAGCGCCTCGTCGCGGGATTCGCCGTCGCGGACCTTCATGCCGGTGGTGTCGATCTCCACCACGACGTGCGTGCCGCCGGCCAGGTCGAGGCCGAAGTTGATCGCGCCCTTGAAGACCTTGGGATTGGCCTTGATGAAGTCCGTCTTCTCCTGGCCGGAGAGCGAATGGACTTTCACCGAGGGCCAGAAGCTCCAGATGCTCAGGGCCAGGACGGCCAGGACGACGACGGTGCGCCAGCCGGTTTTACTGTTGTTCATAATGCGTCCTACAGGGTGGTGCCCGCCCCTCGGCGGGGAGGGCCTGACAAAAAACCGGAACAAATGTAGTATTTTAGCCCATTTGGAGAAACAGGCAGGCGCCGAAGGGGCCTTTCCCGTCGGGAAGGCGTCCCAAGGCGGCCGGACAACCCATGAGCGACAAGAGCGAAGCCCTCTATTTTCGGGACCTGAACCAGTATCCGACCCTCTCCCAGGAAGAGGAGCGCTCGCTGCTCCACATCATCCAGACGGAGAAGGACGGCCCCGTCCGCGAGGAGGCCACCCGGCGCATCATCCTCGGAAACCTCCGTTTCGTCATCAGCGTGGCCCGAAAATTCCAAAATCGCGGCCTCACCCTCCTCGAGCTGATCAACGAGGGGAACCTGGGCCTTTTCAAGGCCGCCGAGCGGTTCGACGAGACCAAGGACGTCAAGTTCATCTCCTACGCGGTCTGGTGGATCCGCCAGGCCATCCAGAAGGCCCTTTTCGAGCACATCGGCTCGGTGCGCATCCCCCCGAACAAGCTGGCCCTGGTCAGCCGGTTCCGCCGCAAGCTGCAGGAAAACGGGGGCGACTACGACGCCACCATCGCCCTCCCCGAGTTCGAGGGGATGGAGCGGTCCATCAACGAGGTGATGGAGAAGATCATCGAGGTCTCCCTCGACAGCCCCATCGGCAACGGCGGCGACGGCGTGGACGCGGTCTCCACCCTGCTGGACGTGCTGGGCGAGGAGGGCGACCAGGAGACCGTCGCCGAGAACCAGGAGCGGGCCCGCATCGTGGGCGACATCCTCAAGTCGCTGCCCGAGCGCGAGGCGACGATCCTCCGGATGTTCTACGGCATCGGCACCGCCCAGGAGTCCACGCTCGACGAGATCGGGCACGAGCTCAAGCTGACGCGCGAACGGGTGCGCCAGATCAAGAACAAGACCCTGCGCAAGCTGCTCAGGCACAAAGAGTACCGCGACCGCCTCTCCAGCCTCATCTCGCCCTAGGAACCTCCCATGCGCAGCGCCCCCCTGGCTTCGCGTGTCTTCCTTTTCGCGCTGATCTGCGGATTCGCCGCCCTGGGGCTGTTCCAGCTCAAGAACCGCTTCCTCCCCGCCGAGCTGACGGCGGAGTTCGTCCCCTTCGGCGTCCCCACGGGCGAGAAGACCCCGGTCGGCGCCTCGCTCGACCGCCTCTCCTTCTCCGGCGACCTGACGAAGGAGGAGCGGGCGCTCTGCGAGCGGGCCCAGCTGCTGATCGGGACGGGCGACCCCGCCGGGGCGCGCTCCATCCTCGACGGGCTCCTCGCGCTCCATCCGACCGAACCCGCGCTCGTCGCCCTGGCCGCGCGCCAGCGGCTCGACCGTCCCTCCGGCGACGGCGTGGCCGACTTCGCCGCGGCCGAGGTGATGCTCGACCGGGCGCTCGCCGGCGACCTCGACGACCCCGACCCGCAGCTGGCCGCGGCGAAGGCCGAGCAGCTGCTGCGCAAGCGGGGGTCCGCGGACGAGGCCGTCTCCTGGGCCCGCAAGGTCGTGGCCGCCGCCTCGTCCGACCCGACGGCGCGCTCGCTCCTGGCGCGCGCCCACCTGGCCGCCCACGCCCCCGACAGCGCCGTGCGGCAGGCGGCCTGGGCCGTCACCCTGAGCCCGGCCGCGGCGCGCGGGGAGGCCTACGCCCTCCTCGCCGAGGCGCACCACATGGCCGGGCGGCTCGACTCCGCGCGCGTGGTCTGCGACTTCGCGCTCCCGCTCTTCCCGATGGAGAAGCGGCTCCTGCTGCTGCGCGCCCGCCTCTGGGAGTACGACGACGAGCTCGACCAGGCGCGCGCGATCTACTCCCGCCTGGTGGGGCTCTACCCGACCGACCCCGAGGTCTCGCAGGCCTTCGCCACGCTCGGGCGCAAGAAGGCCCCCTCGCTGGAGCGCCTCGCCTCGTGCGGCTCCGACATGCGCTCGGTCTTCGACGAGCTTTCGCGCCGGTACCAGAACGACGCCGAGATCTCCGGCCTGCTCTTCGAGCTCCGCTCGCGCCTGGGGCTGGACGAGTTCGTGGCCTCCGCCGGCGCCGAGGAGCCCGACGTCTCCTCCGACGACGACCTCGCGGGCGCGGTGGAACGCTCGATGCACGAGGCGTACGAGAACGGCCAGGACCGCTTCGGCCACTTCCGCGTGCGCTGGGGCGTCTCCGAGAGCGAGTTCCTCCACCAGGTGGACTCGACCCGCTTCCGCCGCCTGGCCCCCGGCGTGTGGCGCACCGAGCGCCGCGACGGCGGCCACATCCACTTCATCACGGTCCACCTGAAGGACGGCTACCGCAAGGTGCAGCTGCTGGTGGCCGACACCACCGGGCGCCCGGGCGACCTGCTCGGGCACGCGCTCCGCGCCCTCACGCGCCGCTCGGGGAACCCCCGCGCCACGGGCGAGACCGCCTGCCCCGGGATGGAGCCGTTCCAGGGGTTCGTCTGGGAGAACCAGGACGACTTCACGCTGATGGCGCAGTTCGCCAAGTCGGCCAGCCAGGTGCGCCTGGTGCGGATGAGCCCCGACGCGCTGCCGCAGCCCTTCTCGCTCTGCGCCGTGGCGGCCGAGCTCAAGGACTGGAAGCCCGCGGGCGTGCCCTCCGCGCGCGGCGACCTGTAGGGAGGAAGGGAAGATGAGATACGGGAAGATCGATCGGTTCCAGACGGGCGTCGCCGTCCCGCTGGGCGCGCTGCGCACGGAGAAGTCGTGCGGCGTCGGAGAGTTCGCGGACCTCGTCCCCTTCGCGAAGTGGGCGAAGAGCTGCGGCATGGACCTGATCCAGCTGCTCCCGGTCAACGACACCGGCGAGGAGCGTTCGCCCTACAGCGCGCTCTCCGCCTTCGCGCTCCATCCCGTCTACGTCCGCCTGGAGGACCTCCCGCTCTCCGCGCCGCAGCGCGCCTCGGTCGAGGCCTTCGCGAAGGTGCACGCGGACGACTCCCGGATCGCCTGGCTGGACGCGGTCCGCTTCAAGCGCGACATCCTGCGCCGCCACTACGGGAACGTCATCGACTCCGTCGAGGCCGACGCGGATTTCGCCGAGTGGCTGCAGGCCAACCCGTGGGTCCGCCCCTACGCCGTCTTCTGCCGCCTGAAGGAGAAGCAGGGGATGCGCCCCTGGCAGGCCTGGACCGAGCTGCGCGACCCGAAGCCCGGCGAGATCGACGCCGCCTGGGAGGCCGACCGCGACGAGACGCTCTTCCACGCGTGGGTCCAGTGGATCGCCGAGCGGCAGTTCTCCGCGGCCGTGGCCGAGCTGGAGAAGGCCGGCGTCCGGCTCAAGGGCGACGTGCCGATCCTGCTGAGCGAGGACAGCGCCGACGTCTGGAGCGGGCGCGGCTTCTTCGACCTCGACAACCGCGCCGGCGCCCCGCCGGACATGTTCTGCCACGCCGGCCAGAACTGGCGCTTCCCCTCCTACCGCTGGGACGCGCTGGAGCGCGACGACTACTCCTGGTGGCGCGCCCGCCTGCGCCGCGCCTCGAAGTTCTACCACGCCTACCGCATCGACCACGTGCTCGGCTTCTTCCGCATCTGGGAGGTGCCCGAGCGCGAATGCACCGGCATGCTGGGCCGCTTCGTCCCCGCGCTTCCGCTGCGCCGCGCCGACCTCCTGGCCGCCGGCCTCTCCTCCGAGACCATCGACCGCCTGCTCGACCCGGTCTTCTCCGACGGCGACGTCGCGGAGCTCCTCGGGCCGCTCGGCTCCGACGGGACGCCGTGGCTGAAGCGGGTCCCGGGCGGCTGGCGGATCGACCGCGCGGTCTTCTCCTCCGAGCGCGCGCTCTTCGAGTCGAACCTCCCGCAGGAGCTGAAGGACGCG
>CADBQJ010000002.1 GCA_902796785.1 Fibrobacter succinogenes | reverse complement strand
TGAAGGTCTTCTCTTCGAGCCAGCGCTTCTGCCACTTCGGCTCGATTTCCTGGGGGTTGTAACGCGACATCGGGCTATCCTTTGAATGGCCCGAAAACTAGCAACTTCGGGGGCGCGGTCCCCGGTCAGCCCTTGCGGAGAAGGGCGCGGAGCCTGGCCCCCGGCCCGGCGGACTGCTGCCGGCGGCGCTCCGCCTCGGCCAGCTCGCCCAGCGCCCGGATGCGCGTGGGGAAGGGGCGGTGGATGCCCGCGAGCTCCTGGAGCTTCAGCCCGCGCGCCATCGCCAGCGAGATTTCGGCCAGGAGCTCGCCCGCGAAGGGGTGGACGACGCTCGCGCCGAGGATTTCGCCCTTCGGGCCCAGCGCCAGCTCCATCTCGCCGTCCTCCTCCTCCAGGAGGCCGCGGTCCTGCTCGGTGAAGCTGACGGAGACGGCGCGGAATTCGGCGCCGGCGCTCTCCAGCTCGGCCCTGGTGCGGCCCACGTGCGCGATTTCGGGCTCGGTGAAGGCCACCCACGGCACCACCAGGTCGGAGATCTTCTCGCGGCCGAACTTCAGCGCGTTGCGCACGGCGAGCGTGGCCTGCGCCTCGGCGGTCTGCGGGGAGCGGGCGAGCGCCACCACGTCGCCGCAGGCGTAGATCCCCGGGGCGGTGGTCTGGAGGTGCTCGTCGATCAGGACGCTGCCCGAGGAGGTCTCCGCGCCGCAGAGGTCCAGCGAGAGGCCGTCGACGTTGGGGGTGCGGCCGGCCAGCACCAGGAGGTGGTCCACGAGAATCTCCTCCTCGTTGCCGAAGCGCTCGATCCGCAGCGAGACCCCGTCGTCGCGCTGCCGGGCCTCGATCACGCCCGCGCGGAGGCGCAGCTTCACGCCGTCGTCCTCCAGCTGGCGCGAGAGAAGCTCGGAGGCCCGTTCCTCGGCCTGCGGGAGCACGCGGTCGGCCTTGTCGATCAGGGTCGTCTCGCAGCCGAAGCGGGCGAAGGCCTGCGCGATCTCCACGCCGTGCGCGCCCGCGCCCAGCACCGCCAGGCGGTCGGGGAGGCGCTCCAGGTCGAACATGTCGCCCAGGTTCTTGAGCTTCAGCTCCGAGAACCCGGGGATGGCCGGGACCGCGGGGCGGGCGCCGGTGGCGACGAGCGCCTTGGAGAAGGCGAGCTCGACGCGCTCGTTCCCCAGCCGCACCGAAACGCTCTTCGGACTTTCGAAGGAGGCGTACCCGAAGAAGACGTCGATCCCCTCCTCGGCCAGGCGCTTCGCGGAGCAGGCGTCGGCCAGGCGGTTGCGCTTGCGGCGCATCATCTCGAGGGTCTCGGCGAAGATCTTCCGCTTTTCCGGCAGGTCGGCCGCCCGGGCGGCCCTGCGCGCGCCGCCCAGCAGCGCCAGCATCGGCACCGCGCCGTAGGCGAGCCGGTCGCCGCCGAGGATGCCCGCCTCGACCAGCGCGATCCGGGCCGCGCCCAGCCGCTTCGCCTCGCGCGCGGCCGCGATGCCGGAGGCGCCGCCGCCGATCACCAGGAAGTCGTACCGGTCCGGGATGTCGGGGCGGACCGGGCGGGAGGGGTGGACTTTTTCCAGGAAGCGCTGGTCTGAGGTGTCGTTCGCGAGCATTCGGACTCCGGGGACGGATCTGTTCCCTTAAACTAATCCCTCTCGCGGCGGAGCGGGTCGCCTATTCCAGCAATCCGGCGATCGGGAGGTCGGTCTCCGCCTCCGCCGACTCGTCGACGCCGGGGATCCCGAAGCCGAAAATCCGCAGGAAATCCGCCTTCGCCTCCGCCAGGAGCGCCTCGTCCGGCGCCTCGCCCGCCTCGACGGCCGCCAGGCCGCGCTCCACCGCGCGCTGCACCTCCGGCAGGAGCTCGCGGTCGTCCAGCCGGATCCGCCCCAGCGCGTCGACGGGGACGGGGTCGGCGAAGAGACACTCGGAGAGGAGGCGCCGCATCTGCGCGCCGCAGTCCTCGTCGAGCCCGCGCTTCCGGAGCTCGTGTCCCAGCAGCGCCGTGTAGAGCGCCACCGAGGGGATGGCCGCGGCCGACTGCGTGGGGCAGGCCTTTTCGAGCGAGGCGAAGGCCCGGCCGCCCAGCGGCGCGAGGAGGCGGTCGAGCTCGAGCGCGGTCCGCTCCAGGTCCTCCTTGGCCCGCCCGATGGTCCCGTCGCGGTAGATCGCCCGCGTCGCCGGCGACCCCTCGTACGAGAAGGCGACCGTCCGGAATCCCGGCGCCGCCAGCCCGGCCTCCGCGACGGCGCGCGTCCACCGCGCCCAGGGGGCGCCGCCCATCACCGCCACGGTCTCCTCGATCTCCTCTTCCGTCGCGGCGGGCAGCGACGTCCGGCGGAGCGTCCCCGAGAAGGGGTCGAGGCCGAGCGCCTCCAGGGGCGCGCCGACGGGCTTGAGGACCGAGCGCCTCGGGCGCCCGTCCGCGCCGACGCCGCGCGGGGCGGCCAGCGACCAGACGAGCAGGTCGAGCCCGCCCCAGCGCTCCCGCGCCTCCCGGAGGGCGCGCTCGAGCGTCTCCGGCGCGAAGGCGTCCGCGTTCAGGCTCGGGCATTCCAGGCCCGCCTCGGCGGCATGGGCGGCGAAGGCCGCGGTCGAGTACCATCCCGCCGAGGCGGTGCGCCCGGGCGACGGGGGCTTCTCGAGGAAGACGCCCAGGGTCGGGGAGCCGAGCCCGAAGGCCAGCGCGATCCGCGCCGAGAGCCCGTAGCCCTGCGACGCGCCGACGACGAGCGCCCGGACCGGGCGCCCCCTTCCGGCGAGCGCTCGCGCCGCGCGGATCTCGGACTCCACGCGAACGGCGCACCCCGCGGGGTGCGCCGTCGTGCAGACGAAACCGCGAACCTTCGGTTCGACGATCATCCTACTCCTTCGCGTCGTGCCGTTCCTGCACCTTCGTGTTCTGCTTGCAGGCCACGCACCGGGTGGCCGTGGGGACGGCCTTCAGGCGGGAGATCGGGATCAGCTGGCCGCAGCCCTTGCAGACGCCGTAGGTGCCGTTGTCGATGCGGCGCAGGGCCTCTTCCACGTAGACCAGGATCTTGCCCATGCGCTCGGCTTCCTTGAAGCTCGTCTCGAGGGCGTTGATGTCGGAGGCGGCGTCGGCCATGTGGTTGGCCAGGCCGGAGAGCTCGCTGGTCTGGTTGGAGTGCGCGGTGTAGAGCGCGTTGTCCTGGATGTTGTTGAGGTTGTCGGAGCATTCCGCCTTCTTCTGCAGCAGGAGCTTGCGGAACATCTCCAGGTCGCGCTTGCCGTAGCTCTTCGCCTTGGGGCTCCGGACGGGGGCGACGACGGCGGGCTTCTTGGCGGGCGCGGCCTTCTTCGCGGCGGGCTTGGGAGCCGGCTTCTTGGCGGGGACGGCCTTCTTCGGAGCCGCCTTCGCGACGGGCTTCTTCGCCGCGGCCTTGGGAGCGGGCTTCTTCGCCGCGGGTTTCTTCGCGGCGGAGGCCTTCTTCGGAGCCGCCTTCGCCGCCGGCTTCTTCGCTGCGGGCTTCTTGGCGGGAGCGGCCTTCTTCGGGGCGCTCTTCTTCGCGGCGGTGGTCTTGGTGGTCTTCTTTGCCGTTGCCATCATTCGCTCCTTCGGCGCCTGACGGGCGCCCATTCCGTTAACTTACCTTAAACGGGGGCCAGTGTGAAACAAAATTTGCGTCCGTTGGCCTCGTTTTCGCCCGCGTCGGCCCCCGTGGGGGGCTCGGAGAGGGTTTCGAGGGCGTCGGCCTGCACCTCTTCGGCGATCCAGGAGCCGTATTCCCCGAGCGCCCGCTTCAGGTCGGCGTC
>CADBQJ010000001.1 GCA_902796785.1 Fibrobacter succinogenes | reverse complement strand
GCCTTTTCGAGCACCTCGGGCTTGACCTTTTCCCAGGTCGCCTCGTCGAGGGAGCTCATGGGGCCGCGCACCCCCTCCACCTTCATGGTGACGAGGATCTTCCCCAGTTCGAGCGGGGTGACGCCGACTTCGGCGGCGTAGTCTTTGACTTTCTTTCCAGCCATCGGTTACGCGTTCTCCTCGGCGCTTTCGGCCGCGTTGTCGGCGAACAGGGCGCGCAGGCCGGCGGAGGCCGTTTCCAGCGGGCGGTCGGCCTGCTTGACGATCTTGCCCTCGCGGCTGACGATGGGCGCCAGACGGGGGCGGACCAGCGCGGCCTTTTCCTCGTCGCTGCGGCCCATGTAGTCGGTTTCGCCGATGATGTCGAGGTTGCGGCCGACCAGGCGGGAGGCCAGGCGGACGTTCTGGCCGTTGATCCCGATGGCCTGCGAGAGGTTTTCGTCGCTGATCACCAGCAGGATGCGGTCGTAGCCCTTCACCTCGACCATCTTGACGATGTTCGCGGGGCTCAGCGCCTTGCGGATGAAGGAGGGCAGGTCGTTGCTCCACTGCACGATGTCGATGCGTTCGTTGGAGAGCTCGCGGACGATGTTCTGGATGCGGGTGCCGCGCATGCCCACGCAGGCGCCCACGGGGTCGACGCGTTCGTCGCGGGAGGCGACGGCCACCTTGGCGCGGAAGCCGGGGTCGCGCGAGACGCCCTTGATCTCCACGGCGCCTTCGGCGATTTCGGGCACTTCCTTGCGGAGCAGCTCTTCGAGGAACTTGCCGCTGGCGCGCGAGAGGATGATGCGCGCCCCGCCCCTGCCCATGCCGCCGAAGCGGGGAGCGGAGGAGCCGTCGGTCACGTCCTTGATGACGCCCTGGATGGCGTCGCCGATGTTGTAGCGTTCCTTGCGGATCTGCTCGCGGCGGGGCATCACCCCTTCGAAGGTGCCGATCTTCACGATGTAGTCGCCGCGGTCGATCTGCTGCACCGTGCCGCTCTGGAGCATGCCGATGCGGTCCTTGTTCTCTTCGTAGATGCGCTTGTTCTCGGCGTCGCGGGTCTTCTGCGTGAGCAGCTGCTTGGCGACCGCCACGGCGGAGCGGTTGAGCGCCTCGAGCGGGATCTCCTCCTCGAGGATGTCGCCCACTTCGGCGTCGGGGTTGTAGTCGCGGGCCTCGTCGAGCAGCATGTACTTGGCGTCGAGGGCCTCCACTTCGGCGGGAGTCGCGTCTTCGGGATAGTCCGGGAAGTCCTCCACCACCTCGACCGAGAGCTTCACCTTGACCTCGCCGGTCTCCTCGTTGATGTCGACGTCGAAGTGCTTCGGCATGTCCTTGTACCTGCGGGCCGCGATCTCGATGGCTTCGCGCAGGGCCGCCAGCACCACGTCTGTCGAGATGTGCTTGGCTTCGGCGATCGCCTTCATTGCGGCGACCAGGTCGACGGATTCGGGTTCGGGGGTGGTGTTCTTGCGCATCTGCGTTTGCCTCGCTAGAAAACGGTTTCGACTTTCGCGTGAAGGATCGCGGAACGCGGGACGGAGATCGTCTCCGTCGTCTTGCCCCGGGCCACTTCGAGCGTGACGGCGTCGTCGTTCGCGTCGAGCAGCTTCCCGGAGAGCGCCTTGCGCCCGCCGATCGCCTCGGACAGGCCCAGGCGGAGCGTCCGCCCCTTCTGGCGGAGGAAGTCCCTGGTGGAGCGGAGAGGACGGTCGAGGCCGGGGCTGGAGACCTCCAGCGTGTACGACCCGGGGATCAGGTCCTCGAGATCCAGCGCGGCGCCCAGCTCGCGGCTGAGTCGCTGGCAGTCGTCGAGGTTGACCCCGCCTTCCTTGTCGACGAACACGCGGAGGATGAGCTTGCGCCCGGCGCGGAACAGGTCGCACTCGACCACTTCCAGCCCCTGGCGTTCCGCCAGGGATCCGACCACGGATTCGATTTTCGACTTCTCTTCCAAGGCTTTCCCGCTTTTTGGAATAAAAGAAACCCTGCGCCCCCGGGACATCCGGAGGCGTGCCAAATCTAGATAATCCGAGCCCCGAAGCGCGGATTCGGGGGCCTCCGGCGGGTCCGGCCCGCCGTTTTTGGCTAAATTCGGGGCATGGGCGTCTTCCTGCTGCTTCTGGTGTCGGTCCCGCTGTGCGTCTACAGCGCGCGCCACGCCGTCCGCGCCTTCCGCGAAGTCCGCGAAAAAAACCGCAAGGAGCCGGTCGCGTGGAAGCGCGTCCTCAACTGGCCTGCCGGCATGATCTGGTCCGCCTACCTGGTCGTCTTCTCCTTCGGGCTCGTCCTGAACAACCTCGTCTTCGACTAGGAATCAGGCCGAAGTAGGGATCAGGGATTAGGGATTAGGGATTAGCGCGGATAATCCGCTGCGCGCGAGATGAAGAAAGGGCTCCCGCGAGGGGGCTCTTTTCGTTTAATGAATTATCTATATTGCGATCGAACTGCAGGGACATGGAAATGCACAGGAGATTTCATGTCCAACAACAAACCTCGCGTCATCCCGGAGATTTTCCG